>CBFGNP010000226.1:0-6751 GCA_965650095.1 uncultured Pedobacter sp.
GGACAACGAGGGGCGATACAGCATTCCGGCAAAAAGTACAGATATGCTGATTTATTCTTTTATAGGATCAAAAACCCAGGAAGTGACAGTTGGATCCAGAACCACAATCGATATTGTCATGGTCGGAGACGCACAATCACTGGAAGAAACGGTAATCATCGGTTATGGGGCTGTTCAGAAAAAGGATTTAACTGGTGCCGTGGGAGTAGTTAATATGAGCGATGTGGCAAAAGCTCCTGTAGGGTCTTTCGTGGAGGCACTGGCAGGCCGTGTAGCCGGGGTTCAGGTCTCTGCAAGCGATGGGCAACCAGGTGGTTCATTTCAAATTACCGTGAGGGGAGCCGGGTCACTTACTCAAAGTACTTCTCCTTTATTTGTAATAGATGGGTATCCTATGGAGGATCTTGATCCCAACTCACTGAATACAGATGATATTGAATCAATGACGATCCTTAAAGATGCATCGGCAGCCGCAATTTATGGTTCCAGAGCCGCAAATGGTGTTGTACTTATTGAGACAAAAAGAGGCAAAAGTGGTAAAGCAGAAATAACTTTTAATACTTCATATGGTCAGAACCTAAAAGCAAAGCATATTGAATTGATGAGTCCCTATGAATTTGTGAAGTATCAGAATGAAAGATTTCCAGGACAGGTTGGCGCAGCAGAATATATTGCCAACACACCTTTAGATTATTATAAGGGAGTAGAGGGTGTTGACCTGCAGGATTACGTTTTTGGAAAAGGTCCGGTAAAGAAGTATGATATGGCTATCAGAGGGGGAAGTGAACAGACTCGCTATGCTTTGTCAGGCTCGATCTACAATATGGACGGAACAGTTGTAAATACCGGGCTCAACAAGTATACAACCAGATTAAACCTGGATCATAATATCAGTAAAAAAATCAAGATAGGTTTTACTGGCACCTACAGTGGGGTTACACAAAATGGACAGATCATATCTACCAATCCCAGTGCAAGCGATGCTGGACAGGTATCGCTGTCGAGCTATTCCTTGTACAGAGTTTGGGGATACAGGCCGGTGACTCCGCCCTATATAGATCCCGCTACCTTGCTCGATGATGTTGATGAAGAGGCGATGATTTCTGGCGATTACCGTATTAATCCAGTCTCCGATCTCGAAAATACCTACAACTATAGATATACCAATAATTTAATTGCCAATGCTTTCGGCTCGTATGACATTTTAAGTGGCTTAACACTTAAAATTACCGGTGGAGTAAACCTTAGGGATATCAGAGTTGATCAGTTTTATAATTCAAAGACCTCAAAAGGTAGTCCTTACAATATAAATAATAAGAATGGAATAAACGGCTCGGTATCAAACAGTAATGTTCACAGCTGGTCTAACGAAAATACACTAAATTATGTCAAGGTTTTCAATAAGGACCATACGCTAAAGGGTCTGGCACTTTTTAGCTTAAACAAGGAGGATAGATATGCCAATGGCTACGGCGGAAGATTGCTTCCTAATGAAAGCCTGGGAATGGCCGGTATCGAACAAGGCCTTGCCTTTAACCAGTCGTCATCACGTTCTGAAAATACCAGGGTTTCTTATGCTACCAGATGGGATTACAACTATAAATCAAAGTATATGTTATCAGGTACATTGAGAGCCGATGCATCCTCTAAGTTCAGTAAGCCCTGGGGCTATTTTCCAGCGGCTTCTGCGGGCTGGAATATGCATGAGGAAAGGTTCATGAAATCACTGAACTTCATCTCGAATTCTAAGTTAAGAGCCAGTTTTGGAATTGTGGGAAATGACCGGGTTGGCGATTTTGACTGGTACCCGCGTTTAACTCAAAACCTGGACAATGCTTATGGATTTAACAATAGCACACCAATTAGTGGTGTTTATGTTTCTTCTGTTGTAAATCCGGATCTTAAATGGGAAAAAACGACTTCCATAGATATTGGTTATGAGCTCGGGCTTTTTGAAGAACGCGTTGCTTTCACTGTTGATTTATACAAGAAAACCACAAATGATCTCCTTATCAATGCCAAATTACCTACGTCAACCGGCTTTAGCGCTGCTTATAAAAATATAGGTAAACTTGAAAATAGAGGATTGGAGTTAAGTTTAAACACGGTTAACATCCGAACCAAGTCGTTCTCCTGGGAAAGTAATTTCAACATCTCATTCAACCAAAACAAAATCCTTGCACTTTCGGATGGGGAAACGAGCTTAAAAACTAATGCTACAGGTTTTGAATCACAGTTTAATACTGCGTTATATATAGCTGAAATAGGTAAACCTGCGGGAATGATGTTCGGTTATGTTTGGGACGGGAACTACCAGATAGCAGATTTTGAAAATCCTGCCCCAGGTACTTATGTGCTTAAAAGCAATATGCCAAGTAATGGAACCCTGGCCCAAAGAGGTGCGATATTGCCGGGAGATATCAAGTATAAAGATCTAAACGGAGATGGCATCATAGATCCTAATGACAAGACCGTTATCGGACGGGGGCAGCCATTATATATGGGCGGGTTCAATAACAATTTTAATTATAAGGGCTTCAGTTTGAATGCATTTTTTCAATGGTCAGTAGGAAATGACATTTACAATGCCAATCGTCTCACTTTTGAAGGCAATAGTAATGGCCGGCGTAATCTTAACCAATATGCAAGTTATGCTAACCGCTGGACACCGGAGAATCCAACCAATGAAAATTTCAGAGCTGGTGGCCAAGGGCCTACCGTGCACTCATCAAGAGTTGTAGAGGATGGTTCATTTCTTCGTCTAAAAACAGTTGCACTGAGCTATTCCTTGCCAAAGCGGTGGATACAAAAGGCACTGTTAAGCAGGTTAACTTTAAACGTTGCGGCGCAGAACTTAGTTACCTGGACGAAATATTCCGGCCTTGATCCCGAAGTCTCTCTAAGATCAGGGGTGCTTACCCCCGGTTATGACTTTTCGGCCTACCCGATTACACCAACAATCGTGTTTGGTCTAAATGCAGCATTTTAAACATTAAGTAAAAACTCATGAAAAAAATATATCATTTATTGACCGCAGTGCTCATCATGACAAGTCTCGGTTCATGCAAGAAATTTCTGGATACAAAACCTTCGGATTTTATTGATCCTAATGTTTACTTTGTAACTGCCGACCAATTAAATTTCGCTCTGGCCGGCGTGTATCACCAAATGGGAGTAGGTGGTGCATATGGATCTTATACACAATATATGCTGGGTTTTGCCGGGGATGAAGCTCATATGAACCGAAACACGTTGATTGGACCCCACAGTTATAATTATGTGACTAATAATTCCTTTTTGACCGCCTATTGGAACGCATTTTATGCCGGGATTAACCGGGCTAATGTTTTATTGGCAAATGTGGACAACAATACTTCCATAGATCAGAATCTAAGAACTCAGGTCCGCGGGGAAGCACTTTTCTTAAGGGGGTTCTATTATTTTCAGCTGGTGCAGTATTTTGGTGGTGTCCCACTAAAAATTACTCCTACTTCTTCAATCGTTGATGTAAATATTCCAAGGTCCTCTATAAAGGAGGTATATGATCAGATATTGAAAGATATGATGGAAGCAGAGCCTTTGGTAGCTGATATCAAGGCCCTTGGATTTGGTGGAAGAGTTAGTAAATCTGCTGTACGTGGCATACTCGCCAGGGTTTGTCTACACATGGCAGGGAGTCCGCTTAATGAGGTTTCAAAATACAATGATGCTAAAATGTGGGCCTCAAAAGTAATAGCTGACACCGAAGCCGCGCATGCACTAAACCCTAGTTACCCAGATATCTTTATCAAGCTCGCGGCCGATCAGTATGATACGAACGAAAGCATATGGGAAGTTGAATTTTCAGGGAATCTTTTCGATGAATATGAAGAAACAGGGAACCAGGGCTATATCAACGGCCCGGTCGCAGCAGCGGCCGGAGCAGGTATTGCAAATGGTGTGGCTGTAGCTTATATGAGAGTTAACGCGAAATTGTACAATGTATTTGAGGCAGGCGACAATAGGAAATGGTGGAGTATTGCCCATTTCACCTATGCTGCATCCGGGGCTACGGGCACTAAAACCATGAATGTACCCATCCCAACTACAGAGGCAGCTAAATATAGTTTATTGCCCGCAAAATTTAGAAGGGAATATGAAAAGGTGACTCCGAGAGGAACGGCTTCAACTCCGCAAAATGTTTCGTTATTAAGGTTCTCAGATGTGTTACTAATGTATGCGGAAGCAGAAAATGAAATAAACGGGCCGACACCGGAGGCCGTCAACAAGGTAAATGATATCAGACGCCGGGGCTGGTCAACCGGTATCAAAGCCATCACCGTAAGTAATGGTGGTTCGGGCTATGCTACAGCACCAACTGTCACCATTACAGGTGGGGGATCCGGCGCTGCTGCAACAGCTGTTGTGTCTGGTGGAGTTGTCACCGCAATCAACTTAAACCGTGATTTAACAGGAATAACTTTTTTCCAGGAAGGCAAATACACATCAACACCTACCCTGACGATTAGTGGAGGAGGAGGGACAGGCGCGACTGCTTCAGCCACCATATATAGCCTTACTGAAGCCGATGTAAAACCTGTAGATAAGGCTTCTAAAGAAGCTTTCAGGAGCTTTATTCAGGATGAAAGAATGCGTGAGTTGAATTTAGAAGTGTCGAGAAAAGCGGATTTACATCGCTGGGGGATTTTTAGTCAGGTCATGCAGGATTTGGGTACTACTTTTAGACAGGATGTTCAAACCCCAGCGGGGATTATATTTTCCCAGTATTACCTCGATGGCGCGCAGCCAAGAAACGTGCTTTGGCCAATACCTGAGGTGGAAACATCTTTAAACCACGCGATTATACAGAATACAGGTTGGAATTAATTTTAATTTAGATCAAAGAATATGAAATTCAAATATTATATGCTGGCAGGTGTGCTTTTGATGGCTTCCTGCAGCAAAGAATTAACTGTTGAGAAAGCTCCTGATTTGGATGTAGTTCCCCAGTCCACAACCTATAAAGCAGGTGAAGAAGTTGTTTTTAAATTTACGGGAGATGCGAGTCTGATCTCTTTATACACCGGGGAGGAATCAAGTGAATATGCCTATAAAGACGGGAAAGTTATTGATGTAGCAGGAGGAGTAGAGTTGTCATTTACCACTGCAACTGTTCTTCCTATCACCGGCAAACAAGCCAACCAGCTTGCGGTAATGGCTTCTACAGATTTTAACGGACAATATGATATGGCAAATATCAGAAAAGCTACCTGGACAGATATTACCAGCAGATTTGTGATCAACAGTACCACCGCTGCCTTTGTAACCTCAGGTGTGAAAGACCTTTCTGACCTGGTTACAGATCCCACAAAACCCTTATATATTGCGTTCAAATATACTACCCGATCGCAGGCGATCAATGGACTTGTTCGTCAGCATTTAATTCAGACCTTTTTGCTGAGTAGCAAAGGACCGCGCCCGGATGGTGTGACCAAGGCACTGACATTTACAGATCAGGCCAACGCAGGCTTTACAATTGTTGATGAGCATAAAGAGAACGCTCCCGGACGATCCAGTCAAACCTCCTTAAGAATTACATTCCTTGGGAATATTTTCAAAAATCTGGCAAGGACAGATCCTGCCAGCCCCATATGGGATCCTAGTGATCCAATATTCGATCCGCTAAACCCAATATATGACCCCCGTAGTCCATCGTTCGACCAATTTGCAAAACGGCCTGTTTTTGTAGCCTTTGATCCTACCAGCCCCTACAACGATCCTGTAAGCGAACAGTGGGCAATAGCCAAGCCGATTTATGTCGATAAAGTTGATCTGGGACCAGATCGTCCAATTGCGGTAAAGGCGATGGAAAATGTAAAAATGAGCCAGTTTTTGTATAAATATTCTACACCGGGTGTATACAAGGCGGTTTTTGTGTTTTCAAATCACACTGCCGAGCAGGTTAAAGAAAAGAGTAAGGAAATCACATTAACAATAACGCCATAATATAATAGTGCTCTGCAGATCAAGAGGGTTTCATAGCAGATCCTCTTGATTTCATTCGATGTTACCCAGATAAATACTATCCGACACCTGTTCCCTGTCGTTGCTGATGAAGGCAATATAGGTTTCCACTGCTATATCTTTTCCATTTGCCTTTGTATTTCCCGTTTGCGGGAAAATTTTCAAAACTGCTTCTCCCACCGATCTTCCTGGCCCTCCAACGATAAAAGCCGCATTTTTAGTATCTGGCAGATAGGCCAGCAGCATCACCTGGTCTTCGTTCCGGGTGCTGCCTATTTGTGGTGATAGCTCCCATTTAAACGTCAATTCGTTCCCGGACAAGGTTACTGATGCATTAACAGGAACCGGCAGGTCACCTTTGCTGACCACGACTTTGCTAAAATCAATCCAGTAATCAGGGTATTCTCCCTGTATGCCCAGGCTCCTGAAGTAGGATGTTGCTGCATTCTGCGGGATTTTAGGCGTACCTTTTGTCTCCGGATGAAAGCTATAACTTACAAAATCTTTAATTGGGCTTACAAACTTCATGGCCATCGAAAACTGTTTCCTGGGGATGAGTTGTTTTAAAGACGGCGGAGCCTGAGTTGGATGGGGTAATGCCCGTGTTACCTGCTGACCACGATGCAAATAACCAACCAATCCACCCATTTTTCCTATAAATGGTCCAGTAGGGCCGGATTTCATACGCGCCATAATATTTGGTTGAAGGCGCTAACATCAACGCTGTATTAAAGATAGAGAGAATGCA
>CBFGNP010000227.1:0-6741 GCA_965650095.1 uncultured Pedobacter sp.
GTTTTCGCTGGCAAAAGATACTACACAGACCCTAAAATTGCGAATGGACAGTGTGATCAGTTCTTTTGATAAGATCAGGATAACTTCGCTGGGGACTTTGAAGCCGGATTCGTTATTGTTGGGATTGCCTGCTGCTTATTGGGTTGATCTGAACAAAACGAGCCAGGTGGAAACGGCAAAAAAGTTAAAGCAGCGTATGTTTATAGCGCAGGGAGGCAATGATTTTCAGGTTTCTACAATTGATTACAATTTATGGGCTAAGGCACTGGGCAAGAAAAAAAATGTCTTTTTAAAACTATATCCTACCTTGAACCACTTATTTACGGCACAGCAGGAAAAGGGGACTATGGATCAATATCTTGTGCCTGCAAATGTATCTTCGGAGCTGATCACGGATATCGCAACCTGGATTAAAGGTAAGTCTTAATGGAATAAAGCGGGAATTGAATTTATGGCAAAATTGTTGCTATGAAAAAACAGAATTAAACGTAAAACAGAATTAAATATGATCAAAAGAATTCATGTGCTTGAAGATGATGAAGATATCAGGTATATCATTGGCGTTTTACTAAAGGATGAAGGCTATGAACTACAGCTTTCCTCATCATTTGGTGAACTAAAAAGTAAACTGAAAGACTCTGTTCCAGATTTATTTATTTTAGATGTAATGCTGCCTGACGGAGATGGGACCGATATATGCACAGACTTGAAGACTGACGTTTTTACCAAACATATTCCGATTATTGTAATGTCTGCCAACGATAAAAACAAAGATAAAAGTATAGCCGCAGGAGCAGATGATTATGTTAGTAAGCCATTCGATATTGATTATATTGTGAATCGGATCAATAAGTTACTTTCAAAGTAAGCTTGCCTGATTGTTAAAAGCAAAAAGCCGAACATTTGTTCGGCTTTTTGCTTTTAACAAGTTTGTTATTTCCAGGGATATCAGGCAATAATCACTTTCACACCTTTGTCCTCTATCATTTTTACAGTTTCGGGCGACACTTTCTGATCGGTAATCACATAATGTACCTGGTCGAACCCACAGATCTTACCGAGGCCGCGGCGATCAAATTTGGTGCTGTCTGCCATAATCACCAGGGTCTGAGCAGTTTCAATCATCTTCTGGTTTAATGTTGCTTCCGCAATATTCGTAATCGAGAACCCGAAGTCGAGATCGATGCCGTCAACACCAAGAAAAAGTATACCGCAGGATATCTCTGTTAAGATCCGCTCCGCATAAGAACCCGCTACAGAAGAAGAGTTGGGCCTGATTAATCCGCCCAGCTGCAATACCTCGACGTTTGGACGATTGCTCAACTCCAATCCGACTTTCAATGCGGGAGTGATTACAGTTATATTTTTACTTGGGTATAAACAACGGGCGAGTTCAAATACAGTTGTTCCCGAGCCGATGCTTATCGAGTCAGTCTGGCCGATGAGTGCCAGTGCTGCTTTGGCTATCTTTTGCTTTTCTTCAGAATTGATGAATTCTTTTTCATTGATCGTTCGCTCAGTCGCATAAGGGTTGGTAATAGAGCACACGCCTCTGGTGTGAAAGAGTAGATTTTTATCTTCCAGGAGTTTCAAATCCTTTCTTATTGTTACGCCTGATACTTTCATCAAGGCGATGAGTTCAATAATATTGACTTTTCCGTTTTTCTTTAGCTGCTGAATTATAAATTCATGACGCTCAGTTATATTCTTCATTGCTAATGCTTTTTAAGCTTATTATAGATTGCTAATATTACGAAATATTTATAATACTAGCTAAAGAAGTTAAATATTCATAAGTAAAATAATTCATAATTCTTTAACGCTGGACGCATGAAAGCGTGATCTTAAAGTTTTAATCTTGCATAAGATATATTTATTTATCTTTTATTTTGTTTTATTATGTTTAATTTGCTTTCTTTGATTCAGTGAACTACAACCTGTGCTGATCGTTAAATTGGCGGGTAATAACAACGAGACATTAAACAAAAACCAGATATAAATGAAACAAGTGTTAACTTCTGACAATTCCCTGCTAAGCAGGGCAGGTATCCCAAAGCAGCTAGCCTGGGGATATTTAGGGATTATGATTTTTATGATGGGCGATGGCGTGGAGCAGGGCTGGTTAAGTCCTTACCTGATCGGGCGTGGCATGACCATACAGCAGTCGGCATCCTTATTTACCGTTTACGGGATAACAATAGCCATTTCATCCTGGTTTTCAGGCGTACTGGCAGAGGGTTTTGGCCCGAAGAAAACCATGCTCATGGGCCTAATCCTTTATATACTGGGTACTGCCGGATTTGTAGGGTACGGGTTGCCCGATCTTAATTTTGGGGTAATGCTGGTTACTTATGCAATACGGGGCTTTGGCTATCCATTATTTGCTTACTCATTTTTGGTTTGGATAACTTATCGCAGTCCTGGCAAGAAGCTGGGTTCTGCGGTAGGATGGTTTTGGTTTGTGTTTACGGGTGGGTTAAATGTATTTGGCGCCTACTATTCAAGCTGGGCCATTGAACACCTGGGCTACTTAGATACTTTATGGAGCTCCATATTCTGGGTTTTGTTAGGTGCTTTTTTTGCCCTGGTGTTGAATAAAGATAAATTTTCGGCCTCGGCCGGTCAGAACCGTTCTTCTAAGTCAGAGGAATTGGCTAAAGGCCTCATGATCATGAGGGACGAGCCTAAGGTCTTATTGGGGGGGATTGTCAGGATCATCAATACGACGGCACAATTTGCATTTCCTGTATTTCTCCCGACCTACATGGCTGCGCATGGCTTCAGCACTACTGAGTGGCTGCAGATATGGGGGACAATTTTCACGGCCAACATTGCTTTTAATTTAATATTTGGGTTTGTTGGTGATGGCTTTGGATGGCGAAATACAGTGATGTGGTTTGGTGGAATAGGCTGTGCCATTACCACCCTGCTTTTTTATTATTCGCCTGTGATCTTTGATGGCAGCTTTTGGCTGGTAATGCTTTGTGGCATATTATGGGGTGCGTTACTTGCAGGCTATGTTCCGCTATCTGCATTGGTTCCCTCACTGGTTAAAAAAGATAAGGGGGCAGCCATGGCTGTTTTAAATCTTGGTGCCGGACTCGCCGTATTTGTTGGGCCTGCAATTGTCGGGATTTTTATTGGTAGTCTGGGTAATGAGGGCGTAGTGTGGATACTTGCGGGGCTTTATGTGTTAAGTGCTGTTCTTACACGGTTTATCACCCTGCCGGACAACGCTAAAACCGCCCATTCAGGAGAAGCTTTAACCGTGGCGCCGGCCAGCGCCTAACCTGGGGCTGATGACAAGTTACAAGAGAATTAAATAACAATAAAATACATATATGAGGATATTGATTACGGCTCCTTACCATAGGCAGGGACAGCTAACATTGGCAGAAAAATTTGGTGAAGTGGTTTACCGTCCATGGAAAGATCTGGGCAGGGCATTTAATGAAGATGAACTGATTGCCTTGCTTCGCGATACTGCAGCGGAAGCATTGATTACGGAGCATGATCATGTTACTGCAAAAGTGATCACAGCAAATTCCCAGCTTCAGTTTATTGGGGTTTGCCGAGGGACCCCTTCAAACGTTTCTTTAGAAACAGCCAAGGCCATGGGCATTCCGGTATTCCATACACCGGCAAGAAATGCACAGGCTGTTGCCGAACTATTCCTGGCTACTGTGATTGATCTGATGAGGAACACCTTTGCAGGTGTAGAATGGTTAAAAGGAAAGAATTGGACGGCTGATGCGCATACATCGTATCTTCAGTTTAAAGGTAACGAGCTGGCGGGTAAGACGATTGGTATGGTGGGTTTTGGAGCGGTTGGACAACGCATAGCCGCTATGGTTGCAAACTTTCCCTGCCAGATTAAATTTTATGATCCTTACCTGGAGAATTTCGACGACAAATATGTCAAAACTTCGCTGGAAGATGTATTTGCGACCTGCGATGTGGTTTCTATTCATCTTCCGGTAAACGCATCTACAATTGGAATGATCGATAAAAGTCTGATCTCAAAAATGAAAGCTGATGCGATATTCGTCAATACGGCCCGGGCCAGTGTTGTAAAACGCGATGATCTGCTGGAAGCCCTGGAAAACAAACTGATAAGAGGAGCAATACTGGATGTTTTTGACCAGGAACCCCCTGATGAAAAAGATTACAGGCTAATCAATCTGCCAAATGTGTTGGCTACACCTCATATCGCCGGGGCTACTCATGAAGTGGAGGATCACCATGTTGAGATTATGAATGGCAGAATCATGCAATGGTTTGCCGGAGAAAAGGTAAATTAGGTGGGTGTTAACCACACAGATTAAAATCAGATCATGACAAACCAGGAAGCATATATTGTAATAGATATTGGTACAGGAAATGTACGTGTGGCAGTGGCCACTACATCGGGAGAGATCCTGAGTATTGAGCGGGAAAATCTTCATAATCATAAAGACGAAAATTACCCTGAAGCTTTATACTTTGATCCTGATGATTTATGGGAGCAGATTACAAGACTAACAAGAAAAGCTTTAGGTCATGCTCCGGGAGTTAAAATCATGGCTTTAACCGCGACCAGTCAGCGTGAAGGCATTGTGCTCATTGATAAGCAGGGTGAATCACTGATCGGCCTGCCCAATATAGATCACCGGGGAAGAGAGTGGGAGCACATGATTGGCGATAAAAGCGCAGTTTATCAACTTACAGGACGCTACCCAACTTCTTTATTTTCGGCACTTAAGGTTGTTGGAATAAGGAACAGGAGGCAAGAGATCTGGAAAGAATTTTCTACATTTTTAAGCATCAGTGACTGGGTAGAGTATAAGTTAAGTGGTGTGCTTCATTATGAGCACTCACAGGCTTCGGAAACCCTGTTGTATGATGTAGCTAAACACAGCTGGTCTGCAGGGCTGTGTTCCATTTTTCAGATCGATCCGGCTGTTTTGCCACCGTTAACGTTATCGGGGACGGTGCTTGGCACGATTTTGCCTCAGGAAGCGGCGTCGTTTCATATCGATGCAGACGCAAAAGTTATCGTTGGCGGTGCAGACACCCAGCTGGCTATCATCAGTACTCAGCCTTCTGAAAATGACGTAGTTATTGTGTCTGGCACCACGACACCGATCATTCAGATCACAGGAGAATACATAACAGATGACCAGGAGCGGACCTGGACCAGCAGGCATACGGATGAACATAGCTTCATCCTTGAAGCCAATGCTGGTGTTACAGGCTTAAATTATCAGCGGCTGAAAGAGATTTTTTATCCGGTGGAAGGTTATGAGGTCATTGAAAGGGAATTGCAAGAGGTGACCCATTTTCAGTGTATTGCCTCTTTAGGCTCCCTGGTGGCGGATGAGAAAACGCCACTTACCCGTGGAGGCTTTATCTTTGATGCGCCCGTTTCACATTTGCTGACAAGAGGAAGCTTTGTGTGGGCTACTTTATGGGATATTGCCTGCAGCATTACGGAGAACTACAAGAGTCTTTGTGGAGTGACTACCCATGAGCAGGACTATATCTGGGCGTGCGGAGGCGGCGTGCAAAGTGCTACCTTGCGGCAGTTTATTGCTAACCTTCTTCAAAAAAAGATAGTGATACGAAACAGCTATCGCCAATCGTCCGTTGTCGGAGGGGTATATATCTGTAATAAGGCCTTGGGCAAAGCAGAAATTGAACCTCTTATCCTGGAGGAAATCACGCCTCAGGCTAACGATCAGCACACAGCGCTCTATAAGGAGTGGAAAAAAACCAGGGCTTCATTTATCGAAATATTCAGTTAAATATGGCGTCTTATTTTATAGGAATTGATATAGGAACACAGGGTGCAAGGGTGGTTTTGCTGGCTTCGGGCGGGGAAGTGATCGCAAGTACAGGTAAGGTGTTTGCGCTTAGTGACGAATCCAGGGAAGAGCAATCACCCGATATGTGGTGGGAAGCTTGTCTCAGCTCCCTAAAAGAACTGACGGACAAGGCAAAAGCAGAAATTGATCTAAATGATGTCGTTGCCCTTGCTGTTACTTCCACATCTGGTACAGTGATTCCGATAGACAGTGCACACAGGCCGCTTCATAACGCCATAATGTATAGCGATAAGCGTTCCGCAAGGCAGGCTGAAATATGTACAGCCGCGGCCATAAAATATCACAGTAAAGGTTATACCGCGTTTAATACTTCCAGCGCGCTGGCCAAGATCGTCTGGTTTGGGGATGCCTATCCTGAAAAAGCGGCCAGGATTGACAAGTGGATCCATGCCGCAGATTATGTAACCGGAATGCTGAGCGATTGCTGGGGAAAGACCGATTATACCAATGCTTTTAAAACAGGTTATGATGTAAGTGATTACCAATGGCCGGAATATTTATATACCCACCTTCCGTTAAAAAAAGAATGGTTACCGGAAGTTTTTCCTTCGGGGACGGTAATTGGCACGCTAACAAAAGCTGTAGCAGCATTTACCGGTTTGCCGGCACAGGTCAAAGTTACTGTGGGCATAACAGACGGCTGTGCCTCGCAGATCGCATCAGGTGCGGTGAGACCCGGCGAATGGAACACCACAATTGGTACTACAATGGTGATCAAGGGGGTGACCAAAAAACAGATTGTAGATGAGGAGGGGCGTATATACAGCCACCGTCACCCTGCAGGGTACTGGATGCCCGGGGGGGCAAGTAATACCGGGGCCGACTGGGTAACGAATGAATTCGGGGATAATCTGGAAGCTTTGAGCAAGGCTGCGGA
>CBFGNP010000228.1:0-6717 GCA_965650095.1 uncultured Pedobacter sp.
TTACTTACATCCATCCGGAGGATCTCGACTTCGTTAGGTCGACCATCGAGGGTTCGGAGAAATCGTATAACCACGCCTCGTTCCACCATCGTATTGTGCGGAAGGATGGAAGCATCAGACATATCTATATGCATAGCCAATACGAAATAAACGCGGCTGGTGAGCCTGTCGGGCTATATGGTGTCTCGCATGACGTTACGGAGAGCAAAGAAGCAGAAGACTCTCTGGTACAATCTGAAGCAAACGTGCGGCTCATCATGGATCTCTTACCTCAGCGGATTTTCGTCAAGGGATTGGATGGCCGGTACTTGTTTGTGAATAAAAGCTTCGCCGAACTGTATGGGATGAGCCCAAAAGAGACAATCACCGCCTCAGGTACTGGTCAGCTTTTTAAATCACACCAGGCAGATACCTTTACCAGGGACGACCGGCAGGTGATTAGTGAAGGCAGGAAAAAGATCATTCCGGAAGAGAATTTTGTAGGCCCATCGGGCGAACGAAAGATTTTCCATGTGACCAAACTGCCATATTTTTGGGGACGCGATCGGCGGCAAAGCGTTTTAGGCATCCTCAACGATATCACGGAGCAAAAAAAAGCCGAAGCTGAGCGCAACACTTTGCTAGCCGACATTGTACGGCGGAATGAAAGTTTGGAACAGTTTGCCTATATCATTTCACATAATCTACGCGCACCGGTGGCGAATATTCTCGCCCTTTCAGACTTATTACAACTGGTAAAAGACGACCCGACCGAGACAGAAAAGCTATTGCAGAATCTCTCCAGATCAACAGTCAAACTGGATGAGGTAATCAGTGACCTCAATAAAATACTCCAGTCGACACACCAAACGAGCGAAAAAAAACAAGACGTCAGCTTTTCGGATATCTGTGCCGACGTCCGGTTTAATTTGGCCGGGGTGTTAGCGGACGATGACGTAGAAATTGATACAGATTTTTCAGCTATCGAGCAATTCTACGGCGTAAAAAGCTACCTGTACAGTATTTTTCATAACCTGATATCTAACAGCATCAAGTACAGAAAGCCAAATACCACAGTTCTTATCAAGATTTGCAGTCGAACTGATAATGATAAAATCGAGCTTATTTTCAAAGATAACGGTCTTGGCTTGGATCTGGGCCGAATTGATGGCGAGCTGTTCGGTCTCTATAAGCGGTTTCACTCACACGTTGAAGGAAAGGGTATGGGGCTGTATATGGTCAAGCGTCATGTTGATATGATGGACGGTGAAATCAGTGTTCAAAGTGAACCTGGCAAAGGAACTACGTTCACCATTTTATTTTCTCGAGACCTACCTATCAATGAAAGAGTACAGGGAATTATTTCGTGATCTTCATAAAAGTGTTTCTCTTCAATAAGAGATTTGTTGTTGAAGTGTAACTTAGACTATGGCGCGTTTTTAGTTTAACCCATTTTGCAATAAAAATATGCTACAAAGAAATTTATTTAATGATACCCAAAAGAAAAAGAAGGACTTGAAAATTTGAATACATAACTTAAATAAGCGAGTGAAGCCAGCCCCTCATCACAATTTTGCTTTTAATTAGTGTTGGCACCTGATTGGCGCCAACACCAATTAAAAGATTCTAAAATCCACGACGTAACATATCGGCATATTCATTCGGCAATGGGCTTTCCTCAACCGCTTTAGCGGCTTTTTTAATATCATAGTCAAACCGGATAAACTCAACCTGTATGCTTTCCTGATCCAGGATGCTACTGTTGTCATGAAGGGTTAGCATCACGTACCCACCCTGGGGATTGCCATCTTTGGGTTTGCCTATGGAACCAATGTTTATCGCATGACGGAAATGGTTGTTACCGCCAATGTCGGAATTCAGTACACGATGGTAAGGCTTATGGGTATGACCAAAGCACATGATATCGGCATCTGCCTGTTCCATAATACGGATCATGCTTTTTTCTTCACGATCTTCAAACAAGTACTCGTTGATCTTGCGCGGGCTGCCATGCACCAACAGCAGGTTCAGTTTGTCTTCATTGAGCTGAAACTTAACTTTAATGTGTGCAGGTAAGGTCCGCAAATAGGCCCGTTGTTCCGGTTTCATCAGGCTATTGGTATAGGAAATGGAGATCTTGCCCATATCCTTTTCCGTATCAGTCTTGTAAGCGCATCCACATTCATCACTCATACGGCCAATACCAAAATCATAGTTTCCGGCAATAGTTGGGATATTACGCTTCCGGACCTCATCAATTACTTCATTAGGCCAGATGTTGTAACCTACCAGGTCACCCAGGCAATAGATCATATCCGGTTGTCGGCTGTCCACTTCAGCAAAGAAGGCCTCCAAAGCAGGAAGGTTGGCATGTATGTCTGAGAATAAAGCAATTTTCATAATTATATCTTAGTTAATGGTGCAGGATAATATTTATTACGGAGCCAGAAGGCAAGGTTTACCAGGGCAATTAATGCTGGTACTTCTACCAGTGGGCCGATCACCCCAACGAATGCCTGACCAGAGTTGATGCCAAACACCCCGATAGCTACGGCTATAGCCAGTTCAAAGTTGTTACCGGCAGCAGTAAAGGCAATGGAAGCGCTTTGCGAATAATCAGCACCCATTCTCTTACCAGCAAAAAAGCTGACCAGGAACATGATGGCAAAATAAATCACTAATGGAATGGCAATGCGAAGCACATCAAAGGGAATGTTGACGATCAGTTCACCTTTCAGGCTGAACATGACTACAATGGTAAACAACAAAGCGATAAGGGTGATAGGCGAAATCAAAGGAATGAACTTCTGCTGAAACCATACTTCGCCTTTGAACTTTATCAGCGCGTAACGGCTGATCAAACCAGCAGCAAATGGAATGCCCAGGTAAATCCCTACACTTTTGGCGATCTCTCCAATGGTGATGTTTACATCCAATCCTTTGATGCCAAATAAGGGCGGCAATACTGTAATAAACAGGTAAGCATACACGCTGTATAGAAGTACCTGGAAGATGCTGTTGAGGGCAATCAGTCCAGCTGCATACTCGCGGTTACCTTCTGCCAGTTCATTCCATACCACTACCATGGCAATGCAGCGGGCAAGGCCAATCAGGATAAGCCCTACCATATATTCTGGGTAGCCCTGTAAAAACACAATGGCCAGGATAAACATTAATACCGGACCAATCACCCAATTAAGAAACAACGAGGTACCCAGCACTTTAGTGTTGCGGAATACTTCAGCCATTTTTTCGTATTTCACTTTGGCCAGTGGCGGGTACATCATCAGGATCAATCCGATAGCTAGAGGTACATTGGTTGTGCCCGTTGAAAAAGAATTGATAAAACCTGATGATGAAGGAATAAAATAGCCAATCCCAACACCAATGGCCATCGCCAGGAATATCCAAAGGGTAAGGTATTGGTCCAGAAAGCCAAGTTTCTTTCTGTTGTACGCCGGGGCGCAATTGTTAGCCGTCATATGTCTGCGAAAATTTATAAGTTTAATTGCAACAGTCAGGCCCGCAACAGGCAGCTTTCTCCTGTGAAGGTTTTTCCGCATAAACAGTTACACTGAATATGCCTGTACTTCCTGTTCTGAATGCGGCTATTTCCTCATCACTCAGGTACTTTTTTAAAATATCATCTGGTATAACGATAGCCTTTTCTTTTTGCAGGATGATGTCGCTAAAGCCGTTCGAGCGGATCAACTGCAGGTAAGCATCCTTTTGTATGGCACCGGATACACAACCAGCATACATTTCAGCGGCAGAGCGCAGGGCATCAGGTAACTCACCGACCAGCACAATATCAGAAATACTGAAATGACCACCTGGCTTCAGGACCCGATAGATGTCTTTGATTACTGCATGCTTATTGGGCACCAGGTTGAGTACGCAATTGCTTA
The DNA here is from genome assembly GCA_965650095.1 of uncultured Pedobacter sp. Lineage (GTDB taxonomy): Bacteria > Bacteroidota > Bacteroidia > Sphingobacteriales > Sphingobacteriaceae > Pedobacter. Next base: position 3,888 of record CBFGNP010000228.1, read on the forward strand.
CAATTACGTCAGCTACATTTGCTGTAACAGGCATGTTCTCTATATCACCCTGGCGGAATTCAACATTATGAAAATTTAACTTTTCCGCGTTAATCCTTGCTTTTTCAATCATAGCAGGCGTGAAATCGATACCAATAACCTTTCCTGTTTCTCCGGTTTCAGCGCGGGCAATGAATGCATCATTGCCCGCGCCGCTGCCCAGGTCTATCACTACATCGCCTTTTTTAATTTTGGCGAACTGTGTTGGCAGGCCACAGCCTAAGCCCAGGTCCGCATCAGCATTGTAGCCTTCCAGTTGTGTGTAATCATCACTCATGATGTTGTACACTTCAGTGGAGCAGCAGGTTGATCCACAGCAGGATGCTGCGTTGCTGGCCTTGTCCTGTAAAGCGATCTCGCTGTATTTCTGCTTTACCAGGTCTTTGAGTTGTTCTTCGGTTTGCATAAATTTAATTTTTATCGTACTATTGCAATATTGCGATTATTTTAGGTAAAAAAATTTTAGCAGCACTTGGCCTCGCTCAAATCCACTTCTTTAAAGAAGCTGCTGAACAGGTTGTGATATTGGTTCCAAACCTTAGGATTAATACAGTAACAAACACTTGCACCTTCGATGTTACCATGTATGATACCAGCATTTTTCAGTTCTTTCAGGTGTTGTGACGTAGTGGCCTGTGCCAATCCCAGTTCTTCAACCAGATCGCCACAAACACAGGCATTCTTTTTCACCAGGAATTGCAGAATGGCAATACGGGCAGGATGGGCAATGGCTTTAGCCATCAATGCCATATCGTTCTGTGCTTTGGTGAATAAATCTGTCTTTGTAAGTCCCATTGTTTGTGATTTATATCGCAATATTACGATTATTAAAGCAGTAATGCAAATTTATTTGTCACTATTATTTATCTATGGCCAATAGTAAAATTTTAAAGGGTTTGATCAGTTGACGACTGTTCCGCTTTGCCGTTTTTATTTAACTGGTCACCGGTCTCGTTTTTCTCATGGTCAGGAAGGTGGTATTCAGTCCCCGGATTCGTTCCATCTGAATTTAATCCCAGATCCTCGACTTTGAAAACCAGGCTCACCATGTGCACCTTCCGACTCGTCATCTAATGGATAAAGAGGGGCAGCGCAAACGCCGATACCATGTTTATGTTTCAAACAATTATACGGTTAAAAAAAAGCGGAGAACCGCCCTACCGGCTATTCCCCGCTTATCTAAATTAACGCTCTCGGTATTAAATACGCCCTTTCTATTGAAATATTGTTCAGCGGATCAGATTTATTTTAAATCAGGTATTTTTTCCAAAAAACACGTATAAATCGGAATCCGCTTCTAAACAAAATGGAAACTGATCGTCTAATCAACTGTTGTTTTTATAAATAACTACTACCATGGAAAACAACGAACAAAATGCCGGGCAGGATGAACAACAGCAAGCCAAACAAACAAATGATCAACCCAGGAGTTATGGCGATGCAAGAGAACCAGATAAATCCCTGGCTTCTGATGGCCCTGTCAGTAAAAGCGAGGGCACAGAAAGTCCTGACCTTACAGATGCGAGTGCAGAGAACAGCGAGGAAAACGCAGGAATAGGTTTCGGCAGCGCTGCACCTTCCGGAACTGATCCAGCAACAGCAGGAGAAAATTCGACAGATGAAGATGCCGCCAACCCGGATCTTGCCAAAACAGAAACTTCCAAAGGCTTTGACCGTGACCAGGAAGAACTTTCCGCAGGCTTCGATGATGGAGATTTGCATGATGACACCGATGAGCATATAGAGACCTGAGTGGGGTATACCCGGGCATTTAAAAAGCTACTCACTAATGGCTTTTTCAATGAAACTTTTTATATGGCTCAAACCGGGGTCTGATTGGTCTGAATTGTAAATAATTGTCCCTTTTTTATCCACCACAAGGCATGTAGGTATTGAATATACACCAAAAGATTTTGGGATCTTACTATTTGACGGCTTCAGCCTTTCTGATACATTTATCCAGGTAAGTTTATTTTTTAATACGTGGTCTTTCCACCGGGTTATCGTGCCACGGTGCGTTCTGGTGCTACTTTTAATCAGTATGGGTTGGATACCGGGCTGTGTGGGCTGGTTAAGCCGCATCGTATTTTGACCCCGGATGTCGTTCATAAGCCGGAAGCAATAAAAGTAGGTATTAGGCGCGGCCAGTATGTGACATTAATTCGCCGATATACCCAATATTTTAACAGATCTTTGTTTTGTGTTCGTAAAGAGGCGCGTTTTTAACATATTTGTTTATACATCAACTCAACCGATATGTTTCCTACTTCCGTTTATGTTGGCCGAAGGGCAACACTGCGCAGCAGGTTCAAAACAGGTATTTTGTTGTTCATGGGGAACAGCGAAAGTCCGATGAACTACGCGCATAATCCTTATCCTTTCCGTCAGGACAGCAGTTTTCTTTATTATTTTGGGATCAGTACACCAGACCTGCTGGCTATTGTAGACATTGACGAAGGATTCGATACCATTTATGGGGCGGAGATGACGATTGACGACATGGTCTGGATGGGCAGTCAGGAATCGCTGCAGGAAAAATCTGCCAGGGCAGGGGTTAGCCAATCCCTGGATCCGGGTCTTTTTCCAGCATACCTGGAAAAGGCGAGGTTGGCTGGTCGGAAGGTTCATTTTTTGCCTCCTTACCGGGCAGACAACCGGCTAACGCTGGCCCGGTTGCTGGATAAGGACGTGTATCAATTGAGTGATTTTGCTTCCGAGCAATTGATCAGGGCTGTGGTAGCCCAACGTTCTGTCAAAGCGCTTGAAGAGATTGCCGAATTGGACAAGGCCG
>CBFGNP010000229.1:0-6712 GCA_965650095.1 uncultured Pedobacter sp.
AACGGACTGGTCGGAATAGATTACATGGAGGCCTATTTCAATACTAAAAACCCAGTGTACCTGCAACGGGCCAAAGATGTTTTTAAATTCATTCTAAGTGGCTGGAACGAGGACATGGGTGGCGGCGTAACCTGGCTGGAAGGGCATAATGATCAAAAGCCAGCTTGTACCAATGGTATGGCTACACTGACTGCGTTAAAGATTTTTGAGGGAAGTAAAGACCCTTATTATCTGAATCAAGGTAAGAAGTTTTATACCTGGATGTACCATACGCTTCGGGATTCAACAGGCCTGATCGCCAATAACATTAAATTAGATGGAACACTGAACCGTACTTTTTATACCTACAACACGGGTTCTTTGATAGAGGCTGCTGTCATGCTATATCAATTTACAGGCGATCAGCAGTATTTGCAGCAGGCACGTGGCATGGCTGCCGACAGCTTCAGACATTTCACAAGTCTGCCACATGATAAAAACTTAAAGTTGTATATCGACCTGCCTTGGTTCCTGACTGTATTGTTCCGGGGTTATGAAGCTTTATATGATGTTGATGGCGACTACAAATATCTGACTGCGATCGAGGCTGATTTGAACTATGCATGGCAAAACACGCGCGATCAGTATGGTTATGTATCGCACAGCTGGACACCCAAACCAGATGAAATTAAGAAACCAAAATGGTTATTGGACCAGGCCTGCATCGCCGAATTATATGCCCGCTTGAGTATGCTTAAAATGAAAGGTACTGCAGTAAAATCCAATAGAGAAGAAGTGCAGAAGGGGCGAAAGGCTAAGAAACTGAAAAAAAATTAATTAGCTATTGCTGAACGATATTATTTCATTATTAATGCGGAGAATAAACTAGGTATTCTCCGCATTTTTTGCGGATTAATGGTAAATTGGGAATGAATTTATCCATTAAACCTTTGTTATGAAGAATTCGAGAAGACAATTCCTGCAAAAATTCACAGCTTCTGCATTAGCATTGACTGTTTTGCCCCGCCTTGGAATGGCAGGAAATCCCACTTTATACGAGCAATCTTATGATGGCCCGGTATTAAGGGTGGCCATTATGGGACTCGGCGGTTATGGCTCGAGGGTAGCAGAAGCCATGCAGTCCTGCAAAAAGGCAAAACTGGTTGGCGTAATTAGTGGTACGCCCTCCAAGATCAAAGATTGGCAAGGGAAGTATCATATTCCGGAAAAGAACTGTTATAATTACGAGAACTTCGATAAGGTAAAAGATAACCCGGACATCGACGCCATATATGTCATCACCCCGAATGCATTGCACCATGACCAGGTGATCAGGGTGGCTAAGGCAGGCAAACATGCCATCTGTGAAAAACCGATGGCATTGAACGCAAAGGAAGGACAGGAAATGGTTGAGGCGTGTAAAAATGCGGGGGTAAAATTGCTGGTCGGCTACCGCATGCACTTTGAGCCCCACACTTTGGAGGTGATCCGCATGCGTAAAGCGGGGGATTTCGGTAAAGTGCTCTTCTTTCAGGGACTATGTGGTTTCAAAATCGGCGACCCTACGCAATGGCGCTTAAACAAGCAACTGGCTGGAGGTGGTGCTATGATGGATATTGGAATCTATGCCTTGAACGGCGCCCGTTATATGGTAGGGGAAGAACCAATGTGGGTAACCGCTCAGGAAACAAAGACAGACCAGGAAAAGTTCAAACCCGGAGTGGATGAGACCATCCAGTTTCAGCTGGGTTTCCCGGGTGGTGCAGTAGCGTCCTGTCTGTCAACTTACAACATGAATAACCTGGATAAGTTCTTCCTTAACGGAACTAAGGGTTTTGCGGAAATGCAGCCTTCAACAGGTTATGGCCCGATTAAAGGCCGCACACACAAAGGCGATCTGGATCAGGCCGTCGTTGTACATCAAACCTTGCAAATGGAGGAAATGTCGGAAATTATCCTCAATGGCAAACAACCCATCGTACCGGTTGACGGAGAAGAAGGGCTGAGCGATCTGAAGATCATAGACGCCATTTACCTGGCAGCAAAGACAGGAAAGAAGATAGATTTAATTGATCGATAAATGATAGCTATTTGAGATATGCAGCCAAGGGCGATTTGATTTCTTTTAGTCCCTGAGCTGCAAGACGGGCCATCTCGGTGGCACCAAAGACGCACAGATGACTGTCGTCCTTTTTGCCTTCCGGCAGTTTGCTAAACTTTCCTGGTTCAATATACAGGAAGAGTTTTTTAGATTCTTCCGGTCCGTATCTGGTTACGAGATTCGCAGATTTTTGGTTCAGGTCTATGACAGGCACATTGATCTCTTTAGCAAGCTTAAGCACAGCAGTAACGTACTCGCCATAGGTATCTACCAATTTCCCGTCTTTGCCAAAGTTTCGCCGCACCAGTGAGGTAAACAGAATAGGATGAGCTCCTTTCGCTTTTGTTTCGTTTACATAGCTCAACAGATTCTGACGGTAGCTGGTTTTTGGATCTGTATGCCTTGCTGTGTCTGGTTTCTGATCATTTGCACCAAACATAATGAACACATAATCCCCCGCTTTTAGCTGATCAACAACAGATTTCCAGTGTCCTTCTGTCCTGAAGCTTTTAGAGCTTCGGCCACTGCGGGCAGCATTGTGGATGACTACATCATCACTAAAAAAGCGGGGCATCATTTGCATCCAGCCCCTGATGGGATAATTATCGCCGCCAAACTGGTTAAGGTAAGAAGGTGCAAAATCACACATGGTAGAGTCTCCGATACTATATATGGTTATCTTTTTCTGCCCGTTCTTAAAGCTGATCAATAAGAATAACAGGGATACTGAGGCGATTAAGGTTTTTATGGTCTGCTTCATGAGTATTTAATTAGTTTCTTCATCACTAATATACTTTTCCTCCGCTTGCCGGATGCCAAATCTAACACGAAAATTACCGGAAGCGGTATCGATAACGTTATCGGTAACGCTTGCATACATTTTTAGGTGAATTGGATATGATCCTTCATCAGAATAATGTAATCTTGTTATCAGCGATTGCGCTATCGCGCTAAACCAGGTATAACCAAATATTATGAAAAGATTTTTACAGGTATTTTTTGTCTTGCTGCATGTCGCCGGCATTTCTTTCTCACAGCAGCAAAACCGTACCATCTCAGGCAAAGTAATGAGCCAGGCGGAAGATGAACTGTTGCCCGGCGTGTCGGTTGCTGTAAAGGGACAAAACATTGCAGTTAGCACCGATATCAATGGTGCATTCAAATTAACAGTGCCTGGCGATGGAGAAATTACACTGGTATTTAAATACCTGGGGTATAAAACAAAAGAAGTAAGAGCCGGGGAGGAAGTGCAACTCACAGTAAGACTTCAGCCGGAAGCCTATATGCTAAACGAGGTGGTGACCATAGGTTATAAAACGCTGCAACGTAAGGACATTACCGGTGCTGTAGCCTCTGTTAACGCACGACAACTGAAGGATATACCCCTCAACTCAGCAGCTGAGGCGCTTGCAGGCCGACTGGCGGGGGTCCAGATTACGGCCAACGAGGGGATGCCTGGTGCTGAGGTCCGGGTGCTAATAAGAGGTGGTGGATCTGTTACGCAAAGTAATTCCCCCTTGTATGTGGTCGACGGTGTGCAGGTAGAGGATGGCTTATCCAGCATTTCTCCTACGGATATCGAGTCAGTCGAAGTACTCAAGGATGCATCAGAAACTGCCATTTACGGAGCCAGAGGTGCCAATGGTGTGGTAGTCATTACTACAAAGGGTGGCAAAGAAGCGAAAACCAGGGTGAGCTATGATGGTTTCCTGGGACTGGCACAACTGCAAAATAAACTGGAGGTAATGAGCCCATATGATTTTGTATTGCGGCAGTACGAAAGATCGAGGGGCTTAACCAATACAGAAGACGCCTTTGAACAAACGTATGGCAGTTTTGCCAATATCGGTGATTACAAAAATATAGATCCGGTAGACTGGCAGGAAAAAACATTTGGCCGCGATGCGCTTTCGCAGACACATACTGTAGGCATTACCGGTGGCGGTAAAACAACCACCTTTAACGTTAGCTATACCAATAATTCCCAGCAAGGAATTATGCTCAACTCCAAATTTAACAGGCAGCTCTTCAATTTAAAGCTGGACCACCGGGCTAGCGACAAACTTCGGACTGGATTTGGGATCAGGTATAATGATCAAAAGATCAACGGCTCAGGTGTATCCACCAGTGAAGCAACTGCTACCTACAGCCTGTTGCGCCATACTATTAAATACAGGCCTTTGAATATGACGGGCATGAGCGACGATGTACTTGATGAGGATTATTTCAATGACACCAATACCGGTAACGGACTAGGTGTATTAAACCCTATTCAGCTGAGCGATGCACAATACAGGAACAGGCCTTCTGATAACCTGAACATGAACGGGTATCTCAATTATATGGTAACTAAAGGCCTTTCATTCCGATCCACCGCCGGGGTTAATTTCAACAATACCACCCTCAATGCATTTGATGACTATTTTACTTCTAATGCGAGAAACAATGGAAGTCGGCTACCCATTGTAAACATCAATAACACTAAACGTTTTAGCCTTAGTAATTCCAATGTATTTACCTACACGTATAAAAAAGGGATAAACGATTTTAGCGCCTTACTGGGGCAGGAGATTTACAATCTGAAAGATGAGGTTAACCTTGACCAATTAAAGCTGTTTCCTTTGGGCATAACGCCCGAAAAGGCACTGGGGCAGCTTAGCCTGGGGCAGAGTGCCCCACTGTACCCGACCAATGTAATTCATGAGAGCCGCCTGCTTTCCTTCTTTACAGGTTTGAACTATTCCTACAGTGATAAATACCTGGCCAAGTTTACCTTTAGGACAGATGCTTCCTCGAAGTTTGCTGCCGACAAAAGATGGGGCTATTTCCCTTCAGGATCCCTGGGCTGGAGAATATCAAAAGAAGATTTCATGAAAGATGTTTCCTTTATCTCTGATCTGAAACTGCGTGCCAGTTATGGAGCCTCAGGAAATAACAGGATCAATGATTTCCTGTATCTGACCACTTTTTCAACCAATGCCAAATATGCCTTGAATGAAGTGGTTAACCCAGGCTACAGTTCTTCGAGTCTGGCCAATAAAAACCTGAAATGGGAAACTACAGTAACGCAAAATATAGGGCTGGATATTGCCTTGTGGGACAATCGCTTGCAGCTGAATATTGATGCCTATCAGAATAAGGTTAAAGACCTTTTACTGGATGTCCGTATACCCTCCATATCGGGTTATGTGACGCAACTGCAAAATGTGGGACAAACCTCAAACAGAGGGCTGGAGTTTCAGCTAAATGCGATTCCGGTACAGCAGAAAAATTTCTCCTGGACAACTAATTTTAATATTGCCTTTAACAGAAATAAAATCGATAAGCTGGGTACTGCTTCCAGCTATCTGCCGTCACCTGCTGTGTCCTTTGTTTCCGGTCAGCCAGCCGATTATATCGTACAGGTGGGTAAACCTGTTGGATCCATGTATGGCTATGTTTCGGATGGATTCTATAGTGTTAATGATTTCAATTATGATCCTGCAACCCAGATCTATACCCTTAAACCGGGTGTGGCCGACGTGTCTGCTGTGCTTGGAACAGCTCAGCCCGGCTGGATGAAATTGAAGGACCGTGATGGCAACAACATCGTCAATGAGAGCGACAAGGATATTATTGGCAATGCGACACCTAAATTTTCCGGTGGTTTTAATCAGCAGTTCAGCTATAAAAACTTTGACCTGAGCATGTTTGTGAACTTTGTGGTGGGCAACGACATTTACAATGCCAATAAAGTTGAATTTACAAACAGTTATACACCCAATACCAATATGCTGGCTGTGATGAACGACCGTTGGAAAACCATTGATGCCAACGGCAATGTGACCCAAAGAGTTACTGTAGTAGGGGGTGTCCCGCAAGTTACAGGCCTACCGCCAGATCAGCTTGCAGCCCTAAATAAGGATGCAAAGATATGGCAGCCAATTACAGGGACAGGGGCCTTTTATCCGACTTCATGGGCAATGGAGGATGGTTCTTTTTTAAGACTCAACAACATTACACTGGGCTATACTTTTCCGGTAAAACTCCTTAGCAAAGCTAAAATTAATAAGTTAAGGGTATATGCTACGGCCAATAACGTAGCTGTGATCACAGGATATTCAGGCTTTGATCCTGAAGTGAATGTGAGAAGCTCAAACCCTGTAACACCGGGGGTAGATTACTCTGCCTATCCACGCAGCCGCACGTATATATTTGGTATCAACCTTTCCCTTTAACCTCAACAGCTCAACAGATGAAAATAAGAATATTTTTCCCAATAGCCATCGTACTTGTAAGTATGCTTTGCCTGAGTTCCTGTAAAAAGTACCTGGATGTATCACCACAATCGGCCTTTGACGAACAGTTTGTGTTCAGCAACGTGGCCAACACCACCAGTGCATTGATGGGTGTTTACGAACAACTAACCGGCGATAACGGTTATGGCGGTCGCCTGAGTATGATGTACCCCTATGATACAGACGAATTTATAGGGGTTACCAATGCTTCGGCACCAGACAACAACTCGCGGGATTTATCAAGGTACAACCTGCAGCCTACCAATGGGCAGCTTGCATTGCCTTTTCAGCAGCTGTACACTGGAGTAGAAAGGGCAAACCTCTGTGTCAAGAACATTCCGGCAATGGCGATGTA
>CBFGNP010000230.1:0-6702 GCA_965650095.1 uncultured Pedobacter sp.
ACCAGGGCGTCGGCCAGGGCGTAGAGATCGGCCTGCATTTACACAGTACCCCACATACCCGGTTGGAAAAGATAGCTGCGGCTTTTGAAAGCGGCTGCAGGCGATTTGACAGTGCCTTAAAAGGTTTTGGTGGCTGTCCGATGGCAGCGGACGAGTTAACAGGAAATATGGCTACAGAAGACCTGATCAGTTATTTAAATAGCAAGGGAGTCCCGCTGAACCTGAACATGGAGAAGTGGCAGGAAGCAATCGCTTTCTCTGCCAAAGTCTTCTCATAGTTTTTTTACCATTTTCATGTGCCGGATTCCGGCTTCTTCAAATTCTTCCCCCTGGGCAATGAAGCCAAAGCGCGAATACAGATGCATCGCCTCAAGCTGAGCGTTTAGATAGATGTAATGTGCATTTTCCGGCAAATCAGCCAGTGCCGCAGCTACCAATGCCTGCCCTATCCTTTTCCCCCTAAAGGCTTTCAAGACAGCAAAACGTTCCAGTTTATAGCCAAGGTCCGTTTTACGCCAGCGGCAGGCACCGCAGGCTTCTCCATTAACCTCTGCAAGGAAATGAACGGATTCTTCTTCGTTTTCCCACTCCAGTTCAGGCGGACAGTGCTGCTCTTCGACAAAGACTGTTCTTCTGATAGCGAATGCTTTTTCCAGTTCTTCCTTATTTTTGACCTTGTTTACCAGCAGTGCTTCCATGGCTTGTTCTTCTCATTGCTCTTTTGATTTCATTAATTTCCTGGGCCGCATCTATAGAATGTGAAGAATGAATATCATTCTCTTTTTTTGCAAGGTTAGATAAGGTTACATAGAATTTATGCAACTGGTCCAGCTCCGCTTCCGTCAGGTCTTCAATATCAACCATCCTGTTGCTGGCTCTTTCATGAGCTGCGATCAGTTCATTGAGCTTAAGCTGAATGGCTTTACCGTCTTTATTCTGTGCCTTCTGGATCAGGAAGACCATTAGAAAAGTAATAATAGTTGTACCGGTATTGATCACCAGCTGCCAGGTTTCCGAGTAATCGAACAGCGGCCCGGTAACCGCCCAAACGACAACAATAGCTGAGGCAATAAGAAAAGCCGAAGAGCTACCGGTAAATTTAGTCGCAGCATTCGCAAAACGTTCAAATAAATTATTCTTTTTGTTCTTGTTCATAAGATCAGGTATGTGTTCTAAGTTCATCATTATTTAAGGAACAGCCTACATCAATACAAAAAAAAATGCCCCAGGGTTTTTCTCAGGGCATCTTTATGGGTTATATTTTAAAATTATAGCTTATCGCTGGCGTTTCTGCAGTTTAAATCTTCAAATGCCTGCGTTAAACGTTTAACAAACTGTTCTTCACCTTTACGCAACCAAACGCGCGGATCATAATATTTCTTGTTTGGCTTATCTTCACCCTCCGGGTTACCGATCTGGCCCTGAAGATACGCTTCATTAGCTTTATAGTAATCAAGGATCCCTTCCCAGAAAGCCCACTGCATATCGGTATCAATATTCATTTTAATGGCCCCATACGAAATGGCTTCCCTGATCTCTTCCTGCGAAGAACCAGAACCACCGTGAAATACGAAGTTGATCGGCTTCTCGGCAGTAAGGCCGAATTTCTCCCTAACGAAGTCCTGTGAATTCTTAAGGATTACCGGTTGCAGTTTAACGTTGCCGGGCTTGTACACGCCGTGAACGTTTCCGAATGCTGCCGCCACGGTAAACTTATCGCTTACTTTACGCAGCACTTCGCAAGCATAAGCGACTTCAGAAGGTTGTGTGTATAACTTAGAACTGTCTACATCACTGTTGTCTACACCATCTTCCTCACCACCGGTTACCCCCAATTCAATTTCGATGGTCATGCCCATTTTAGCCATACGCGCTAAATATTTAGCAGAGATCTCCATGTTTTCCTCGATAGATTCTTCCGAAAGATCAAGCATGTGAGAAGAGAAGAGTGGTTTACCATGTTCAGCGAAGAACTTTTCGCCATGGTCCAGTAATCCATCAATCCATGGCAATAATTTCTTGGCTGCATGGTCTGTATGCAACACCACTGCCACGCCGTAATGCTCTGCCAGTAGATGAACATGTTTAGCTGCAGATACTGCGCCAAGCACACAGGCACTCAGGTTATCATTATTTAATGTTTTTCCTGCATAGAACTGCGCTCCTCCGTTAGACAACTGGATCATAACAGGTGAATTAACTGCTTTGGCAGTTTCCATTACTGCATTGATCGTATTTGTTCCCGTTACATTTACTGCGGGTAAAGCAAACTGATGTTTTTTAGCCTGTTCAAACAATTCCTGAACAGCATCTCCGTAAATTACGCCTTTATAGCCTTTTAAACTCATTATTTTTAGTTTTAGATACGCCGAAGTTATGAAAAATATAGGTCTGGGCAAATTAAAGTTATGCGAAACTACCTTAAACGTTCTATTTTTTTTTGTTTCTTTGTACTCGCATTTTTCAACAAATAACATGGCTTGGTTTAAGAGAGAAAAAAAAGGTATCAGTACGTTAACGGAAGAAAAGAAGGAGGCACCAGATGGTTTATGGAACAAGTGCCCGAACTGTAAGAAGGCGTTGCACAGTGCGGACCTTGTAGAAAATAAATATGTTTGTCAGTACTGCAATTACCATTTGCGGATCGGGTCTAAGGAATATTTTGAGGTGTTATTTGATCACAATCAGTTTACCGAGTTGTTTGGGAACCTGACTTCGGGTGATCCGCTGCAATTCACGGACAGTAAACCATATACAGAAAGGCTAACAGAAAGCATGGCTAAAACCGGCTTAAAGGACGCCATAAGGGCTGCCCATGGCAAAATCGAAGGGGAGGAGCTGGTAATTGCCTGTATGGATTTTAATTTTATCGGTGGTTCCATGGGTTCTGTCGTGGGCGAAAAAATTGCGCGCTCTATTGATTATAGCATTAAGCACAAGATCCCTTTCCTGATGATATCAAAATCTGGCGGGGCAAGGATGATGGAGGCTGCATTTTCATTGATGCAAATGGCCAAAACTTCTGCGAAACTAGCTTTATTGAGCCAGGCAAAGATCCCATATATCTCATTGCTTACTGACCCTACAACGGGTGGTGTAACCGCTTCTTACGCGATGTTGGGCGATATTAATATTGCGGAACCAGGCGCGCTGATCGGTTTTGCAGGGCCGAGGGTAATTAAAGAAACGATAAAAAAAGATCTTCCGAAAGGTTTCCAGACTGCAGAGTTTGTACTGGAGCACGGCTTTTTAGATTTTATTGTTGACCGCCGGGCGATGAAGGCGAAACTGGCAGCATTTATTAAGATGTTAAAAAATTAGGCGATAAGCTAAAAAATAAGGGCCTGCATGTTGCAGGCCCTTATTTTTTGTGTTAAATATCGCTACCCGGAGTGGTACCTGGTTCGTGACTTGATCCAAGGGGCTTATTCTTTCTCTCGGGTTTGGAAATGAGATCGGTCCTTCCCAGATCGGCTACAGACGAGGTCTCTCCGCTGTCCTGATCTTTTTCATTGATTCGTTCTTCTGTTTCTTTATAAACAGTCTTCCTGGCTGCCTTTTCTTTATCCTTATTATTTCCCTGATTGTTCATGATCATAAATGTTTAATAAGCAATTCTGTTTTCTAAAGTATAAACAGGCCGAAAGGCTTTATGTTTTTTAAACAGTAACGTTCTTATCTACAATTTCTTTTACTTTTTCCACTACAAAATCAAGCTCTGCCTTGGTATTGTACTTACTGAAAGAAAAGCGAACAGAAGGCCTGTTCGGATCTGCACCAACGCCTGTCAACACATGAGAGCCAATATTGGATCCTGATGAACAGGCACTTCCTCCGGAAGCTGAAATGCCATTAATATCCAGGTTAAATAACAACATATCGGCCATGTCCATGGCAGGAAACGATACACTTAATATCGTATATAAACTGTTATCCTCCCCGGTTTCGCCATTAAAATAAACATCCGGAATTTCTCGGCTGAGCCTGTCTTTGAGATAATTCTTGAGTTCCTGGATGTGGCTGCGATGACTGTCCATGTCTGCGTGAGCCATTTCAAGTGCCTTCGCCAGGCCCACAATTCCATAGACATTCTCTGTTCCGCCGCGCATATTACGCTCCTGTGCACCACCAAAGATCATCGGGCTGATTTTGACGTTATGGTTTACAAACAGGAAGCCTACCCCTTTTGGCCCATGCAGTTTATGGGCAGCGCAAACAATAAACTGGGCTTTCAGCTTCCGCACATCATAAGCATAGTGTCCCATTGTCTGCACAGTATCACAGTGATAAACAGCATTGTAAGTTTCGCAGAGCGTGCCTACCCTTTCAATATCAGTTAAGGTGCCTAGCTCATTATTGGCGTGCATTAAAGACACGAAAGATCGTTCGTTATTTCTAAGCAGTTCTTCCAGGTGATCGTAATCAACGTTCCCCTTTTCATCAACATTGACGAAACTCAATTTATCGATTATCCCTTGCGCTAACAACATATCCAATGTATGTTCTACCGCGTGGTGTTCTATTTTAGAGGTAATTGCATGTTTAATATTATAAGCAGCAATGCCACAGCGAATGGCCGTATTATCTCCTTCGGTGCCGCCGGAAGTAAAAAATATCTCTGCCGGCGTTGCATTCAAAAGTCCCGCAACTGTCTTCCTTGCTCTCTCAATCAATGTGCGCACCTCACGGCCCTGGGCATGAATGGAAGACGGGTTTCCATAATAATGGTTCATGACATGGACCATCTCCGCCATCACTTCCTTATCCAAAGGTGTCGTCGCTGCATTATCTAAATAGATCCTTTCCATGCCCCTTTAGCTCAGTTTTAGTATTTCTTTGATGTCGGCGATGATCTTTGTTGCCAGATTTTCTGCTACGGTTTCTGTTCCTGCTTCGCTATAGATCCGAATGATCGGTTCTGTATTTGATCTGCGCAAATGCAGCCATTCTTTATCAAATTCAATCTTCAGGCCATCAATGGTGCTGTTTGGCTGACTTTTATATTTCTCCTGCACCTTGATCAATAATGCATCAATATCCATCTCAGGTGTTAAGGTGATCTTGTTTTTAGAAATGTGATATTCCGGATAACTGCTACGCAGCAAGGAAATAGATTGACCAAATTTTGCCAGGTGCGTTAAGAACAAGGCAATACCTACCAATGCATCACGGCCATAGTGCAGTTCCGGATAGATGACGCCACCGTTACCTTCGCCACCGATAACCGCATTTGTAGCTTTCATTTGATTCACCACATTCACTTCGCCCACTGCTGATGCAAAGTAGGTGCCACCGGCCTTCTCGGTTACGTCCCTTAATGCCCTGGTGGATGAAAGGTTTGATACTGCGTTTCCAGGTGTATTTTTTAGGATATAATCAGCCACTGCTACCAAAGTATATTCTTCACCAAACATCTCACCATCCTCGCATACAAAGCACAGGCGGTCTACGTCTGGATCAACTACGATACCAAGGTCAGCCTTTTTATTTTGCACCACCTTGGCAATCTCCGTTAAGTTTTCGGGCAGCGGTTCCGGATTGTGAGGAAAATGACCATCGGGCTCGCAGTAAAGTTCATAAATGGTTTCTACGCCCAATGCGCGTAATAAAGCGGGAACAAATATGCCACCTGTTGAGTTTACGCAGTCAATAGCTACCTTAAAATTAGCCTTTTTAATGGCTTCCACATCAACCAATGGCAGGGCCAGAATAATGTCTATATGTTTTTGCAGATAAGTATCATTGCTGATTACCTTACCCAGGCTATCCACTTCAGCAAACTCAAATTCGGATTTTTCAGCGATTTCCAGCACCTCTTTTCCATCTGCATCGCTAATAAATTCCCCCTTTTCGTTCAATAACTTCAAAGCATTCCATTGTTTTGGATTATGGCTGGCTGTCAAAATGATACCACCACCTGCTTTTTCTAAAGGAACGGCAATTTCTACCGTCGGAGTGGTGGATAAACCAAGGTCTATCACTTCAATGCCCAGTCCCTGCAGGGTTCCAACTACGAGGTTATTTACCATGTCGCCTGACATCCTGGCATCTCGGCCAAGAACAACCTTCTTAATGTTAGTTTTGTCAATCACCCAGGAGCCATAAGCTGCAGTGAATTTTACAATATCAATGGGGGTTAAACCATTACCGGCAATGCCGCCGATCGTGCCCCTAATGCCGGAGATAGATTTTATTAGTGTCAATTGATTCAGTTTTCTTCAAAAATAAGAAAAATTCAGGGAACCGATTATTTAACTTTGACCATAATTAAAACTAATGCAGTTAAATTGCATTTGCAGGATAAATAATCAGGACGGTTGCAGACCAAAACACTATTAAACACTATATTTGTCACTTTCAAATGTTATTCTATGCAGCGTAAATGGTTTCAATACTGGTTCAACTCCCCTTATTATCACATTCTGTACAGCCAACGTAATGATGCTGAGGCTGAATTTTTAATTGACAACCTATCCGCTTATTTAAAACCTGCTGCACAGTCAAGGATCCTTGATATCGCCTGTGGAAGAGGCCGCCATGCCATTTATCTAAACAAAAAAGGTTATGATGTAACCGGCATTGATCTCTCGGAACAAAGCATTAAATATGCGCAGCAATTTGAACAAAAGCACCTCCATTTTTTTGTTCATGACATGCGGAAATTGTGTTACATCAACTATTTTGATATCGCTTTAAACCTTT
>CBFGNP010000231.1:0-6686 GCA_965650095.1 uncultured Pedobacter sp.
GATTCTGGTTGGACGACAATTTTCTATATACAAACCAGAACGCAAATAGGACAATTGCAGCTTTAAGAAGGAAGGATAGTATCTTTTTTTAATTGGATGTCAACTTTTTTACTTTTACTCTGTGCAAATATGCTTAATATTGTTTTATGTTGGCTGAAAAAAAGGAAAGGGTGATCATGGGCATAGATCCGGGTACCGCTATTATGGGGTACGGCGTCATCCTGGAGAGAGGAAGTAAAATTGAACTGATCACAATGGGTATCGTAAGAATGGATCATTTAGAGGACCATTTTTTAAAGCTTCAGCGCATCTTTGAGAAAACAGTAAAATTAATTGATGAATTCAAGCCGGACACTTTAGCGCTGGAAGCCCCCTTTTATGGCAAGAATATACAAGTCATGCTAAAACTGGGCCGCGCACAGGGCATTGCGATGGCAGCGGCATTATCCCGTAACATTCCTATTAATGAATATGCGCCCCGTAAGATTAAGCAATCCATTACCGGAAATGGAAGCGCAGGGAAAGAACAGGTAGCAGCGATGTTGCAGCGGTTATTGAGCTTTAAGGAAACGCCCGAGTTTTTAGACGCAACAGATGGGCTTGCCGTTGCAGTTTGCCATTCCTTCCAGAAAATACCAGCTGGTGGAAAGGGTAAAACCTATTCCGGCTGGGAATCTTTTGTTAGCGACAACAAAAAAAGGATCAAATGATCCCTCCAAATAAAAAAAATCCCCGTTAGCAATTAAACGGACAGGGAATTCTTGAAAACTGCTTGTCGATCAGGCAGCCAATATTTTAAATACGCCTTTACAAGCTACAACTGCTCCAACAAATAAGATCACCCATGATATAATCGACAGGGTCATTGAATCAAAGGCAAAACGCAGATAAACACCTAATATGCCAATTAGGATTCCTACAACCATCAATTTATAGATAGAACCATCATTGGCTCTTTTCATGCTGTCTGTATTGTGTTTTGTTCTTTGTTCCATGCGATTTCTATTTATGGCACAAAACTAATATTAATTCAGGAAAAAGCAGAATAACACAGCTATAAAATTTTACGCAACCCGGCTTATGGATTAACTCAAATAATTGCATCTTAGGTAAAAACACCATCAAATGAAAGATAAATTTTTATTGTTATTATTTATAAGCGTGGTTACGGGCAGCTTTGCACAATCACCCCGTATATTCAACAGTCAGCTGGAATCTGTAACGGTTTACAGTCTGGGGGCAGAATTAAATCATAAAGCGAGGGTTAGTCTGCCGGTCGGCAGCAGTGAAATCATCCTCAACAACCTGGCCAATACCATTGATGAAAGCAGCATTCAGGTGAGCATCCCATCAGGTGTAACTATTTTATCCACCAGTTTTTCGAGAGATTTCCTAAAAAATGAAAATAAAAGCCCGGCCTATATCAAGGTGGAGGACAGCCTGGAAATTGCAACAAGAGAATTGAATAAAGTTCAGAACAAGCGGATAGTAGAAGAGAACCTGCTTATATTGCTAGATAAAAACCAGGCAATTGGCGGTGTGAATACCGGGGTAAATGTTGGGGAACTGGTTAAGCTTGCGGATTATTACAAGAGCAAGCAGCTGGAATTAAGAAACAATATTTTCAGCTTTAAAGAGGCCGAGGCCATTCAGCAAAAAAGGATTGCCAGAATGCAAAAACAACTACAGGAATTAAGTCATGACAAAACCGGCACCACCGGCCAGATCGTATTACAGGTGATGGCTACAACTGCCGGCACCGCAGACTTCAATGTTAGTTACCTGAGTCCGAATGCGGCCTGGATTGCCTTTTACGACTTACGTGCCGAAAACACGTCATCTCCTTTAAAAATCGTTTATAAAGCGAATGTGACCCAATCGACGGGACTGGACTGGAAAAAGGTGAAGCTCAGCCTTTCTACCGGTAATCCATCTCAAAATGGCACAGCGCCTCTACTGTCTGCCTGGTTCCTGCAATTTGGAGATCCTCAATATGCCTACCTCAACAAGAAACAGGCCTATCAAAACCGGATTCAGTCGATGACGGAATCTGCACAGATCACAGGCGCCATTGCCTTGTCGGAAGTTGCCCTGACAAATTCGCTTCAAGGTAAGGTTGAAGGGGTGGCAATGACACAGCATCAAAACATGTTAAACGCATCTTTCGATATTGAGATTCCTTATGATATCGCTTCCAACAGCAAGCCACACAGCGTCACCCTGAAAGAATTCACTCAGCCAGCCAGTTTCAAATATTATGGCGTTCCTAAAGTCGACGGCGATGCTTTCTTAATGGCGGAGATCACGAACTATGATAAACTAAACCTTTTACCCGGTGAAGCTAATCTTATATTCGAGAACAGCTACGTCGGCAAATCCTTCCTCAACCCAAACGCGACGGCAGATACCTTGAACCTCAGCATGGGAAGAGATAAAAAAATAATTATTAAAAGAGAAAAGGTAGCAGAGCAAACCGGGGTTAGATTTATTGGGAACAGTAAAAAACAAACTTTTACATACGAGATACGCTTACGTAACGGAAAGAAAGAAGCGGTCAGTCTGTTGCTTAAGGACCAATATCCGGTATCCACAGATAAAGACATGGAGGTAGAACTTCTCACTGCTGATGGTGCCGTGATAAATAAGGAAACGGGTGTACTGACTTGGAAACTGAACTTAAACCCGGGAGCTGCCGAGACCATCCGGATCAGCTATTCTATAAAATATCCAAAAGATAGAAACATCGTCAACCTGTAATAAAAAAGGCCCTTATCAAAAATGACAGGGGCCTTTCATGATTTTCAAACGGGTTAGCCGTTCAATGCTGCAGCTCCACTTACGATCTCTGTAAGCTCTGTAGTGATCGCAGCCTGACGAGCTTGGTTGTACGCCAGCTTTAAAGCTTTTAACAGGTCACCAGCGTTCTCCGTTGCTTTATCCATTGAAGTCATACGCGCCCCATGCTCAGAAGCATGAGAATCCAATACGGCTTTATACAATTGAATTTTAATTGACTTAGGAATCAGTTGTTCAACAATCTCTTCCTGGCCAGGCTCAAGGATATAATCGATGTTTGAAGTTTTGACTGCAGTTGATTCAGTTTCAGATTTTGGCAAAGGCAACAGTTGCTCTGTGGTCACAATCTGTACAGCAGCATTTTTAAATCTGTTGTACACCAATTCTACCCGATCAAACGTCCCCTTTGCGAATCCCGCCATGATGGCATCGGTAATCTTAGTTACATTCTCAAAAGTAAGTGCGGAATATACCTCATTGTTATTGCCAATAACCTTGTAATTACGCTTCTCATAAAAATCCTGTGATTTCTTACCGATCGCTACGATACTTACGTTTCCCTTTTTGTATTGTTCACTATACTTTTCGGCAATTAAGTTGTTGCTGGCCTTAATGACGTTCGTGTTGAACGCACCGGCTAAACCGCGGTTGGAAGAAACCACTACAATTAAAACCTTACCAGGCTCACGCTCCTGAATAAAAGGTGAGGATGATCCTTCTAAGCTCGCCGAAAGGTTTCCGAGAATCTCTTTCAGCTTGGTTGCATAAGGACGTAATTGTATGATAGCATTTGTTGCGCGCTTCAATTTGGCAGCCGAAACCATTTTCATGGCCTTGGTGATCTGCTGTGTTGATTGCACTGATGCTATACGAATTCTTACTTCTTTTAAATTAGCCATTCTTTTTTAATGTATGGGGTAATTAGTATTTGCCGGAAAGCTCTTTTGCTACAGTTTCCAATACACCTGTAATCGAATCATCGAACTTACCTGCCTTCAGGGCCTTTAATGTATCAGGATGACGTAATTCCAGTTGCTGTAAATACTCTGTCTCAAATTCTCTCACTTTGTTTACAGGAACAGAACGCATTAAGTTCTTCGTACCGATATAGATGATCGCAACTTGTTTCTCCACACTCATAGGCGAAAACTGACCTTGTTTCAGGATCTCAACGTTACGCGCACCTTTATCCAATACTGATTTCGTGGCCGCATCCAGGTCAGAACCGAATTTAGAGAACGCCTCTAACTCACGGTATTGTGCCTGATCCAGTTTCAAGGTACCGGCAACTTTCTTCATGGATTTGATCTGGGCGTTACCACCTACACGTGATACCGAGATACCCACGTTAATAGCCGGACGAATACCAGAGTTGAACAAATTACTTTCCAGGAAGATCTGTCCATCAGTAATCGAGATTACGTTGGTTGGGATGTATGCTGAAACGTCACCTGCCTGAGTTTCGATGATCGGAAGGGCCGTTAACGAACCACCACCTTTAACGATGCCTTTTAAAGATTCAGGAAGATCGTTCATCGCCTGAGCGATCTCATCGTTTGAGTTGATTTTAGCGGCACGCTCCAACAAACGACTGTGCAGATAAAACACATCACCCGGATACGCCTCACGGCCCGGTGGACGACGAAGTAACAAAGATACCTCACGGTAAGCTACAGCTTGTTTAGACAAATCATCATAAACAATTAAAGCCGGTCTTCCCGTATCACGGAAGAACTCCCCAATTGCTGCACCAGAGAAAGGCGCATAAAATTGTAGTGGGGCCGGCTCAGCAGCAGAAGCAGCTACAACTACAGTATATGGCATTGCACCGTTCTCTTCTAAAGTGCGGACAATGTTGGCTACTGTACTTGCTTTCTGACCGCAAGCTACATATATACAGAACACAGGACTACCTGCTTCATAAAATTCTCTTTGGTTGATGATGGTGTCAATACATACCGCTGTTTTACCAATCTGACGATCACCGATCACCAACTCCCGCTGGCCACGGCCAATTGGAATCATACCATCGATCGCTTTGATACCAGTTTGTAAAGGCTCAGTTACCGGCTGACGATAGATTACCCCAGGAGCTTTACGCTCGATCGGCATCTCATAAGTCTCACCAAGGATCGGTCCTTTACCGTCGATAGGCTCGCCAAGTGTATTTACTACACGACCCAACATACCTTCACCAACTTTGATAGAGGCAATTTTCTTAGTACGTTTAATTGTATCACCTTCTTTGATCTCGTCAGATGGGCCTAATAGAACCACACCCACGTTATCTTCCTCAAGGTTCAAAACAATTCCCTGCAAGCCTGTCTCGAATTCAACTAACTCGCCGGATTGAACTTTAGTTAAACCATAAACACGGGCAATACCATCGCCCACCTGCAATACGGTACCAACTTCTTCAAGTTCTGCTTCTGATTTGAAGCCCGCCAATTGCTGCCTGATAATTGCCGATACTTCGTCTGGTCTTACCTCTACCATAATTTTATATTATTTCTTTTGTAAATTCAGTAATTGTTATCTGTTATTCTGCCGGGTTAAGCTATACCCTGGGCAAATTCTTTTTTAAGTTTACTTAAACTGCTGGCGATACTGGCATCAAACTGTCTGTCGCCAACCTTTAATATAAAGCCGCCAATTAATTTGTCGTTAACCTTTTCGTTAATCAGAACGTCATTAGCTCCGGTCTCTTTCTTAACTATTGAAATGATCTGGGCTCTGCTTTCTGCAGTAAGTCCGGTTGCAGAGGTTACATAGGCCGTAACGATACCTTTAATAGCATTATACTGTGCGATAAAGGCTTTTGACGTTTCAAATAGAAGTCCAGAACGGCCTTTACTTACGATCAGTTTAAAAAAAGCTCTGGTCGCCACGTTCACTTTATTTCCAAATAAATTGTCAAGGATCCCTGCTTTTTTATCTAAAGGCACAATAGGGTTTTTAAGGATAGCTTCCAATTCATGGTTCTCACCAATCACCCGTTCTAGAAGAACCATATCGTTTTTAGTTTCCTCAAAGGTATTGCGCTCTGTAGAAAGATCAATTAATGATTTGGCGTACCTTGATGCTGCTTTATTTTCTGACATTTTTTACGTTATATCTAGCTAAATAAACTGACAATTAGTTTAATTCAACATCTTCTAAAAGATTGGCGACTAAATCCTCTTGCTTAGCTTTATCCTGCAGCTGATTGCGCAATACGCGTTCAGCAATATCAAGAGATAAAGTTGAAACCTGACTTTTCAATTCAGCCAAAGCTGCTTTTTTCTGATTTTCAATTTCAATCTTAGCTTTTTCAATCAATTTGGCACCTTCATGATGAGCTTGAGTCTTCGCTTCATTGACAATGTTATCCTTGAGTATTTTGGCTTCTTTCAAGATCAAATCACGCTCTGCGCGGGCTTCTTTTAGCAACTCTTCATTCTGAGTCGTTAAACGTGCCATCTCCAACTTAGCCAGTTCAGCTTTGTTGAGCGCTTCATCAATGCTTTGCTCACGCTCGTGAATCGAAGCTAAGATTGGCTTCCATGCAAATTTCTTAAGCAAAATCAACAGGCCAATAAATGCTACTGTTGTCCAAAAAACTAATCCTATACTTGGGAGAACTAAAGGGTTCATATCTTTTTAACTTTCTTATGTAATTTAATTTAGATCAGGAAAATAGCCAATCGCCAGATTCCTGATCATAAAAATAATTCCGGATCCTATTAAACCTGTAAGCCTAATAATGATACTACCACACCGAATAGTGCAGCACCCTCAATAAGGGCAGCAGCAATAATCATTGCAGTTTGAATTTTTGATGCAGCTTCTGGCTGACGAGCAATACCTTCCATTGCTTTTCCACCTACCTGACCGATACCGATACCGGCACC
>CBFGNP010000232.1:0-6679 GCA_965650095.1 uncultured Pedobacter sp.
CAAAACAGCCGTTCATACTTCCCCGGGCAAACTGATGACCATTCCATTGATCATTCTGGCTTTCTTTTCTGTCTGCGCGGGATTTATTGAACTGCCGCACAATTTCGGCCATCTCAGGCTTTTTTCAGACCTGCTTCATCAGGTTTTGCCTGAAACGATCTTAAGGTCGGCAGCCAGTGGAGAACTGCTATTCCAGCTTCTCGCCTCTCTGGCTACTTTTGCAGGTATCTATATAGCTTACATATTGTGGTATAAACAACCGCAGCGTATTGAAAAGTTAAAACGGTCTGCCTTTATGCAGCGTCTCTATAGTTTCTGGCATTCTGGCTGGGCTTTCGATAAAATATATGATTCCCTATTGGTAAGACCCATCGTTTTTGTAGCCAGGATTAACAAAAATGATCTGATCGATAAAATTTATTATGGAACAACCTTTGTCACCCTGGCCCTGTACAGGGCCTTGTCATTTACACAGTCGGGATCACTCCGATGGTACATTATGGGGCTTGTTATAGGTGCAATCGTCATTTTAGGTTTACAAATTATGTTATGATACTCGTTTGGCTCATCGGCTTATTAATGGGAGGGGGTCTCCTGGCACTACTGGTGGGAAGGTGGAATAAAACCTTACCCAGATGGATTGCACTCTATATCCTGTTAACAGGTTTTATCGCATTGATATCCTTTTGGGTTGATCATTATAAAACGCTAACCATTCAAACCTCCAATCCCTGGATCTCAGCTTTCCGGCACGAATGGATTCCTTCTTTTGGGATCAGTTTTCATCTGGCCATCGACGGCTTAAGCCTTTTACTGCTGACACTCACCTTTTTCCTCGGGGTTCTCGCTGTGCTTTGTTCCTGGAAAGAGGTAACGGAACGTGTGGGCTTTTACCATTTCAACCTCCTTTGGATCCTGGCCGGCATATCCGGCGTATTCATGGCGATGGATCTGTTTCTGTTTTACTTTTTCTGGGAGGTGATGCTCATTCCCATGTATTTCCTGATAGGAATATGGGGAAGTAAGAACCGGGAATATGCTGCGTATAAGTTTTTCATTTTCACGCAGGCAGGTGGCCTCCTGATGTTTCTGGCTATCCTCGGCTTATATTTTGTTCATGGCAGGATCAGCGGTGTTTACACCTTTAACTACTTTGAATTACTTGGAACAACCATTTCTCCTCAGATTGCCATTTGGCTGATGATGGGCTTTATGATCGCTTTCGCCGTGAAATTGCCTGTTATCCCTTTCCATTCCTGGCTTCCGGATGCACACAGCGAAGCGCCTACGGCCGGAAGTTTGATTTTGGCCGGATTGCTATTAAAGACGGGAGCATATGGTATGATAAGATTTGTGCTTCCTCTATTTCCGGAACCCGCAAAAGAACTGGCCCCATGGGCCATGCTTCTGGGTGTAGCCGGAATCATCTACGGCGCGCTCCTTGCTTATTCGCAGACCGATCTTAAGCGGCTCATCGCTTACACCAGTGTCAGTCATATGGGCTTTGTCATACTGGGCATTTTTGCATTCAATGAGCTGGCGTTTCAAGGTGTAGTGCTGCAACTCATTACCCATGCCATCAGCACCGGAGCGCTATTCATCATGGCAGGAATGCTAAAAGAACGATTGCACACCCGGGAAATGGACCAGATGGGTGGACTGTGGCTACACATGCCAAAGATGGGGGCCATAGCCACTTTACTGTCCATGGCATCATTAGGCTTACCCGGGCTGGGAAATTTTGTTGCGGAGTTCCTCCTGTTATTGGGTGCTTTCCAGGCCAGTGCATGGCTTACCATATTCGCAACAACCGGGCTTATATTTTCCGCTATTTATTCCCTAAGGATGCTGCAGAAAGTATTTTTAGGTCCTCCAAAAGAAGCTGAACCCCTTAGCGACTTTTCATGGCGGGAAATGATAACAATGGCGGTTCTGACACTTTCAATGATATGGCTTGGTTTATATCCTCAATTGGTTATAAATACGACGAAGCCCATGATTAATCAAATAGAACAGGTTCTTTCAGGTTCAAAAATAAATAGCAATGATCACTTATAGCGACTTTTCTGCACTTATGCCATTATTGATACTTGCCGGTTCCTCCGTACTGATCATGCTGCTTATTGCCATAAGATTTAGTCACCGCAGCATTCAGATCTGCAGCCTCTTATTGTTTATGATTGCTTTTTATTCTCTTTTCCATATACAGGAACTTCTGCCCCACCATATAGCCCCCCTACTGGTCATCGATGATTTTTCGGTATTCATAATGGGTCTCCTGATTTTCTCCGGTCTGGTGATCAATATCATTTCTTATCTCTATTTTGAAGAAAAGGAGGAAAGCCCAAAAGAATATTATGTATTGCTTTTTCTGTGTACCCTAGGCACATGCGTGTTGGCGACGAGCAAGCATTTTATTTCCTTATTTCTGGGACTTGAGATCCTCACGGTTGGTTTATATGCCCTTATCGCTTATTTACGTGACCGTCATCATAACATAGAGGCGGGAATCAAATATTTGGTTCTTGCAGCATTTTCTTCCGCTTTTCTTCTGTTTGGGATGGCTTTGATCTACTTCCAAACCGGAACCATGGAATTTTCCGCAATTGCCTACAGCCTGGGTCTGCTCAGCGCATTGCCACCGTTATTCCTTACAGGATTAGGACTAATGCTGGTAGGAATAGGATTTAAGCTCGCCGTGGTCCCTTTCCACATGTGGACTGCCGATGTATACCAGGGAGCACCTACACCCGTTACCGCATTTATCGCTACTGCTTCAAAAGGAGGTGTGCTCGCGGTACTCATTCGATTTTTTATAGCAATTGACGTCTTCCGGTACCAGCCCCTTATGATTGTTCTGATCGGCATCGCCATTGCCTCCATGCTTATCGGCAACCTCCTTGCACTTCAGCAGAAAAATGTAAAACGCATTCTGGCATATTCTTCCATTTCACATCTTGGCTATTTACTGGTTGCCTTTATTCCAGGAACTACCATGAGCCTGCAGGCAGTTAGCTTTTACCTGGCGGCTTATTTTATAACGATCCTTGCGGCCTTTGGTGTAATCACGGTCCTGTCAAATAAAGAGAAAGATGCAGAAAATATAAATAATTTTAAGGCTTTGTTTTGGGATCACCCTGTGCTGGCCTGTATTTTTAGTGCATCATTACTCTCTCTAGCAGGAATTCCCCTCACTGCGGGCTTTGTTGGAAAATTCTATATTCTGGCAGCCGGCGTGCAAACAGGTTTCTGGCTACTTGCTTTAACACTGGTGATAACCAGCGTTTTTGGCTTATACTATTACCTCCGGATCATTACCACCATGTTCGCCGGACAGGAAAGTAGCTCAGCACCCGAAAAAAGAGCACATCCTGTTTTCTACCTGATGAGCAGGATCATTTTGTCTGTTCTGATCCTGTTGATCATATGGTTTGGGGTTTATCCATCCGGGTTAATGCATTTCATTGAACACCTTCAACTCAAATGATAAAATTACTATATGTTAATAATGTTACTTTCAACCGATACCCGGTAAAATTTTGCAGCCATTCTGAAAGCTGCATCCTTTTTGTTACTTCCCGCTGTTTATGGCAATTATGGTTGCAGGATAGTAATGGTCTTTTAAAAAAAAGAGACCAATCATTTTTATAAATGATTCGGCCTCTTTTGATTAGGATTTAAATAACTATCCTTAGACAGTAAAGTGGAACTAGTTGGTTGAAACTTTTATTGATGATATGTCATCATTAAAACTGATGTTAGTTAAACAGCTTTGGTCTGATGTTATTACAGCAGAGTTTCCACCATAATTGTTATCTTCATATATCGTTACTTTTAATCCGGCAGGCACTTTAATGGATGACGCATCGTCATTAATTGCACCCATGGCTTCAAGCTGAGACATGGTGTAATTGCCAACGCCAAATGAGGCTGACCAGCCGCCATAGCTGCAACCCTGATACAAAGTTATTTGCGCACCCGGTGCGGTACCATTCTGATAGATCTTAACGTCCCTCCATTGTACAGTCGCAGTACCAGTTGTAAGCGTTCCATAATTACCATATTTCATATAATTGGTTACCGCTTCATTATCGGCAAGCTCGGCCTTCTTAACGCCATTTATATAAACTAAAAACTTGTTACCTACATTTTCCTGTAAATGAATGACATTAACACGTACTTCCTGGCCATAAATATTTGAAGCCAACACTGTTGAACCTAATTTAATTGATCCGTTGCTTTCCGAAAATCCACGGATCATCAATTGTGTTGCTCCACTGGTACTGCCAAATATCTGGAACAAGCATTCATCGTTTAAGGGAGAGCTGAATTTAAGATATCCCTCAAATTGACGGCTGCCTGTTGAATAATCATTTAGAAGTCTTATTTCCGACCGGTTAGACTGATTATTTACAATCCTGAATGTTTCTGTACCTGCACTGCTATCGTAACTATAATCAGCGCAAACCGGGCTCCCTACAGATTGAGAAGCGCTCCAGTTAAATATCTGCAGACCTGCAGCATCGTCCAGGTGTATTTTTTTAGTTGGTGAATATTGTACCCAGCCACTGCCTACTGAGTTTACACTGACTAATGAACTTACACTGGCAATATTTTTACCGCTAGCATCAGTCGTTTCTACGGGTGCTGTTCCCGAAGCGGGCTTTTCGCAACCGCCCGAAAGTATAACTGCGCCCATCAGCGCTACCAGAGATTTTCTCCGCCACGAAAAGTTACTGGCGAGATTGTTTGTTTTACTTGTTTTCATTTTGTTACCTATTAGTTTATATTGATTAATTAGAAACAGTGGGAAATCCAATGTATTTAGGTGTGGGGCTTCCAATGGATCCTCTTGGGATCAGATCGTTAAGGTATTCAGGATGGTCAGGATAGTACTTAAGCATGTAAGAGTGTTAATTAAGCGTTTTAAGGCGATCTAAATATTTGGCTTTATACTTAATACGGACGGAGAGCGAAAACTCCCTGCTCTAACTCAATATATCACAAACCTTTATGACTGGCAATTGTTCCCATTCATCATCTAAGTTCGCCTGAACTCCTTTAACTAAACTCTACTGAAATGAAAACGATCAAAATGATTTCAATGCTTCTGATCTTCGGATTATTGATGGCCTTAAGTGCAAATGTACATGCGCAAGACCCGATCACAGCCGCTCCAAAAATGTATAAAAAAGTGATCCTCGAAAATGAAAAGATACGGGTAATGCAGTTTGAAATAGCCCCCAAGGATACTGTGCCATGGCATAGCCATCCTGATCATTTCGTCTATGCCTTGACAGATGGAAAGCTGGAGATCACCGACAAAGGAAAAGCACCGGTTACCGTCGAAATTAAAGCAGGAGAAGCGATGTATCTGACTGCCACAACACACATGGGCATAAACATCGGAGAGACCCCTCTTAAATTGGTTGTAACGGAACTAAAACCAACCAAAACAAAGGATTAATAAAGCATATTTCGAAATACCAACACCATTTGATTCCATAAGAACTGACCATTCTTCAAATGCTTAAGCATAGCTGGTTAAAATGTATGGAATCAAATGGGCTATTGACTAGCCCATACCCGCTAAAGATGGGAGGCCTGTTTGAGAACTTTCATGACTACTTCAGCAATTCTGGTGAATCCCAGGTCGGTCAGATGCGTACCATCTATTGTGGCTTCATGATCATTACCAGTTAGTTGTCCGGCTTCCAGATAGTAAATATGCTTATACTTCCCCCTTTTCAATTGCTGAAATACCCGCTTAATATTTTCATTCTGCTTATCCACATTCTTACCCACCTGCTGATCGAAATAGCCGTTTTCTCTAATCACACTTTCAACCAGAACAATTGGTATTTCGGGCCTTTGAGCGATTAAATACTTAATAAACGGAAGTGCCCTTTCAGTGATCTGCGCTGGAGTCTGATTGGGAATACAATCCAGCACGTAGCAATCTGCCGGAACTGTCGCGAGGTATCTGGCGAGTTCCATTTCCATTTTTGCGCTTCCGCTAAAACCCAGGTTGATCACATCCATGCCAAGCTTTCGCTGGATAATAGCCGGGTAAGCCATTCCAGGCCGGCTGGCGGAAGCCCCCTGGACAATGCTGGAACCATATACTACAATTCGTTTCTTTTCATCAATTCCTTTCCGCTCCGGCACACGGATCATCGAATTCCGATCAATGCCAATCTGAAGATCGGATACCGAGTTATAAAGGGGCAAATAAAGCATAAATTGTTTAAGCGTGGTATCCATCCTCCTGACGATAGTCTGATTCTGGCTTACAACTCCTTTCGCAGGTTTGCCTACGGACACATACTGCCACTTGTTATTTTTAAAACAATAAAGGTCCAGCCCGCTATGCGCAACGGGTGTCATGTTGGCCAGGTACTTTTCTTCAGCTAATT
Organism: uncultured Pedobacter sp.; assembly: GCA_965650095.1. GTDB lineage: Bacteria > Bacteroidota > Bacteroidia > Sphingobacteriales > Sphingobacteriaceae > Pedobacter. The sequence continues at coordinate 6,417 of CBFGNP010000232.1, forward strand.
TCCACTTCGCCGTGATAATGGAGGAGTTTGTCTCGAAGATCACGCATATGCCAGCGCTGTTTAATGCCAGATCCCGAACTGCCCTGGGCATTGCTTTCGACTCGTCCAGTCCTATTCTCTGAAACATTTCAGGAGTTTGTTTTGCCTTCCCAAGAATGGCCAGATCTTGTGCGGGGACATATTGGAGACTATCCTGAGCATAGCCATTCAGCTTTAAAAAGGAAATCAAAAAGATGGACAACAGGAGACACGTTTATAAGCTT
>CBFGNP010000233.1:0-6671 GCA_965650095.1 uncultured Pedobacter sp.
CGTTATCGTACGTGTTAGTTATTTCTCCTTCCAGAATTGCTTCCCGAATGGCATTTTTAATCAAGCCAACTTCTCTTCCTGCGCTCAATCCGAATATTTCCATGATGTCGTTTCCTGTAATGGGAGGTTGCCAGTTTCTGATCTTGTCGCGTTCTTCTACATCTTTAAGCTTTTGCTTTACAAGCTCAAAGTTGTTTCGGTATTTTTTAACTTTATACTCATTTTTGGTTGTCACGTCTGCATTACAAAGTAACATCAGGCTTTCTATATCTTCACCTGCATCAAACAGCAGTCTTCTTACAGCGGAGTCTGTTACTACTTCCTGCGCAAGCACAATCGGGCGAAGGTGTAACTGTACCATTTTTTGCACAAACTTCATCTTTTCATTTAAAGGAAGTTTGAGATGGGCAAATATTTTGGGGACCATTTTGGCACCTTTGTCTTCGTGGCCATGAAAAGTCCACCCGTGCCCTTCTTCAAAACGCTTGGTAGCCGGTTTGGCGATGTCATGTAAAATTGCTGCCCAGCGTAGCCATAGGTCTTCGGTAGTTTCAGAAATGTTATCCAGTACTTGTAAGGTATGATAGAAATTATCTTTGTGACCTTTCCCTTTGATGATGTCAACGCCATAGAGATTGGCCATTTGTGGGAATATAATTTGCAGCAGACCGGTATCAAACAAGTACTTAAAACCAATAGAGGGTACCTTTGAAAGTATAATTTTATTAAGCTCATCCGTTATCCGCTCTTTGGAAACAATGCTGATGCGCTCCTTTTGTTTTTTTATGGCATGGAGTGTTTGTTCATCAACGGTAAAACTAAGCTGGGAAGCAAAGCGGATTGCACGCATCATGCGCAGTGGATCATCTGAAAATGTAAGTTCAGGATCTAAGGGGGTTCTGATTAATCTGTTGTTAAGATCCGTTATCCCGTTGAATGGGTCAATCAGCTGACCGTAGTTTTCTTTATTTAAGGAAATTGCAAGTGCATTGATGGTAAAGTCTCTTCTCAGCTGGTCATCTTCAATGGTCCCATTCTCAACAATGGGTTTTCGCGAGTCTGAGCGGTATGATTCTTTCCTGGCACCTACAAATTCTATTTCGAGATCTCTGAATTTTAGCATTGCAGTGCCAAAGTTTTTAAAAACCGCCACTTTACTTTTCAGGTCTTTCCCAGCAAGTTCCGCAAACTCAATTCCATTTCCCAGAACAACAATATCTATATCCTTTGATACTCTGCTCAGAAAAATATCTCTTACATAGCCACCAATGATGTAGGCTTCAATATGATGCATATCGGCTATATTAGCAAGTACCTTAAAAACAGGGTGTTGTAAATGTTGTTCCATTGGATGAGATTGCAAAAGTAGTAAAACTTACCTTCTAATAAAGGAAAATTGACCTCCGGGCGCTAATTTCATGATGGTTGAGGGCTTTTTATTGGTTCTGAGCGCTTGCTCCCAATCTACTATGTGATCTACCGCGTCTTTTATTTCATGACTGATCTCATCAAAAAACATTGGCGTCGCTGCGCCGGATACATTTGCTGAGGTTGAAGTGATGGGTTTACGAAATCTTTGGATGAGTTGCTGACAGAAGTCATGTTTGACCACACGTATCCCTATAGTCCCATCTGCATTGATGACATTTTTTGCCAGGTTTTTTGCCCCTGGAAATACAAGGGTAAGTGGGTTTTCTGCATATTCTATCAGGTCATACGCCACCTCGGGTATTTCAGTTACATAGCTTTGTAGCTTGGCATCGGTATCCAGAAGTATGATGAAGCTTTTATCTGCTGCCCGTCCTTTAATTTCATTGATTTTTGCAACGGCCAGTTCATTGGTTGCATCACAACCCAATCCCCATACCGTGTCAGTAGGGTAAAGGATTACTCCACCATTTTTTAAAACTGCCAGTGCCTTTTCAATTTCTGTTCTTAGCATGAGGCAAAATTACAGTTTTATCTAAAGTTTTAGTGTATAACTGCATCATTTGCTTACTGATGTGCTCATTATTAAACTTTTGAACATATGCCATTCCTTTTTCTTTCATCTCAGCTTGCAAGATAGGATTTGTCAATATACTATTTATAGCACTAGCTAAAGCGGTATGATCAGCGGGATGAACGTACAGGCTGGAGGGGCCACCAGCCTCTTCCAGACAAGAACCAGTTGCTGCTACTACGGGAATATTGCTATATAATGCTTCTATTATAGGGATGCCAAACCCTTCATAGATAGAGGGGTATGCAAATACTGAAGCCATTTGATAAATAACAGGAAGATCAGTAAAAGGAATGTTCTGCAGAAAGAGAATCCGATTATTCAGCTCAAGTTTTTGAATTTCTTCTTCAATCCGTTTAAAGTAAGGTGTTTTTTTGCCGATGACGACCAGTTTATAGCTTTCATCTATTGTTTTTAGTGCACTGATTAAACTGAGCAGGTTTTTTCTGGGTTCTATGGTGCCAACATTTAAGATATAATGACCCGGCAAATTGTATCGTTTTTTTAACAGCTTTTTTATTTCATCAGCTGCCGGTAATTTGAAACTATCATCGCAACTTTGATAGACAACGGCAATTTTGTTGGGATCTGTTTTAAAAAGCTGGACGATATCCCGTTTAGTCTGTTCGCTGATGGCAACGATGCAATCTGCGTGTTTACAGGCATATTTAGTTTTTAATTTATAGATAAAGCGGTCAATGAAGCCATAATACTGAGGGAGTCTGATAAAGATCAGGTCATGTATGGTTACAATGGCGGGAATACCGATACCATGGATACCCAGGGGAAGTTCATGACTTAGGCCATGATACAGATCTATTTTATCTTTTAGGAGCTGTTTTTTGACGCCCAGACTTCTCCAAAACATTTTTTTTGTTTCAGGCAGTTTCAGCTCAACCCCTTTTGTTTCGGTAAAAGCTTTAATCTGAGGACGATCTTTAACCTTCGGGGTGTAAACAAAATATTGGTTTTGAGGGAAATATTTTGCCATGTGGGCAATCAGCGAGCGACTATAGTTACCTAAACCAGTAAGGTTATTTGCAGCTCTTTTTCCATCAAAACCAATGTTCATTATCTTTATACTGCTACATTGTTTTCTCTCAATGCATCATTAAGGGAAGTTTTTTTATCTGTTGACTCTTTACGCTTGCCGATAATCAGGGCACAAGGTACATGGTACTCGCCGGCGGGAAACTTTTTAGCGTAACTGCCTGGGATTACAACAGAACGGGCAGGAACGATCCCTTTATATTCAACAGGACTTGAACCGGTAACATCTATAATCTTAGTAGAGGCCGTCAGTACCACATTGGCACCTAAAACAGCTTCTTTTTCTACGCGTACACCCTCAACAACTATAGCTCTTGATCCAAGAAAACAATTGTCTTCGATAATTACCGGAGAGGCCTGAACGGGCTCCAGAACGCCACCAATACCAACACCGCCGCTTAAATGCACATGCTTTCCGATCTGTGCACATGAACCTACTGTGGCCCAGGTGTCAACCATAGTACCTTCGTCAACATAAGCGCCGATGTTTACATAAGACGGCATCATAATTACGCCTTTAGCCAAAAAAGCACCATAACGTGCACTCGCGCCAGGAACTACCCTTACCCCAATTTCCTTGTAATTGGTTTTTAATTTCATTTTATCATGGTAAAGGAAAGGCCCGACTTCAATTTCCTTCATTTGTCTGATAGGGAAATAAAGTATAACGGCTTTTTTGATCCATTCATTAGTTCCCCAAGAGTTAAGTACAGGTTCTGCAACACGTAATTCTCCTTTATCTAACTGCATAATTACAGTTTCAATTGCCTCGCAATGTTCACTATATTCTAATAAAGTTCTATCTTCCCAAGCGGCTTCTACTAACTTTTTCAATTCTGCTATCATGGTTGTTTGTTATATTGTTTGTTATATTTTGACAAAATAAATCAATTTTATGTATTGAGCGATGTTTTCTGTGTATTTTCCTTTAGAAAAGTTTATAAAATTGTTATTATAACTATTTTTGAGGTGTTATGACTGAAAAGGAAAAATTAAGAATAGACAAATATTTATGGGCGATAAGGTTATTTAAAACCAGAAGTCTGGCAACAGAAGCCTGTAAGGCAGGCCGTGTTAAAATGAATGGTCAGAATCTTAAACCTTCAGCTGTTGTAAAGCCGGGGGATGTGTACCAGGTATCGAAAGGGATAGAAAAGAAGGTGATTGAGGTGGTTGAGCTGCTATATAACAGGGTAGAATCTAAAATTGCCGTTACCAAGTATAAAGATATTACTCCAGTGGAGGAGACTCATGGCTTTAAATCTATGTTCCATGCGCCGGCGCTGAAGAGGGACCGGGGTACAGGAAGGCCAACCAAAAAGGACAGACGTGAAACGGACGACTTGATAGGAGGGATGTTTGAGGAAGATTAGGCTTGCCATTCCGGATTGTCGATTAAGCGCATCCGGTAAGCCTGCATCGCAGTTTTTCCTAGTTTTTTAATCAGCTGATAATTGGCAACGGCTCCAACGGCGGCACCTACAACAGGAAGCAATTGGGCCAGTTTCGCGATGTCAATATAATCTCGGTATTCCTGCTGAAAGGTTCTCCAGTCGAAGTTATCCGGATTTTCGGGAAGGATTTGTAACTGGCTTTCCCAGTCTTTAATATGCATAAATACCTTTGTCGTGCCTTGTTTGCTGGAAAATGCAAGCTGGAATATGTACAGTATATAGAGCCGTTCCTTATAATCTTTTACATTAAATCCGTACAGGGATGCAATCTCAAAAAGCAATTTCATTTTGATGCCAATGAGAATTGGGAAATCGGCCATGCTCATTAAAAACCCACCGGCACCGGTGACGCCCCCTTCGGCAGCGCCTGTTTTACAATAGCTGTCAATTTTTTGCAGTACAAGCGATTCTCTGTGCATCAGGCTGATCTCTTTTGCGGGAATGGAGGTCGTGGTGTTCATAGAACCGTACAGTACTGTTTTTACCATTGCTTTCATGGTAGAAGTAATGGCTTTGTGCACCTTATCCGGGATGTAGCTGTTGATTTTTTTTTGGAGGGTGTTAGTTACCTTGTTTAGAAAAGAGGGCTTGTGCATCATTTCTCTTTTCCAAAACTCAAGCTCCATTCTTACCTTTTGGTTATAGCGATCCATTGTTCGGTGTTTAATATCCTGTCCGCATAGCGCTCTGGTTCCACAGTTTGAAAGCGATGAGGGCTTGATCTCTCATCAGTTGTCTGATGGGCAGTATGCGTTTGCCCATCGGCTTATCAAGTTCATCGTATATAAATTTATCACTAAAACCAATATTTTGTGCATCCCGTTTGGTATTTGCATAATAGATCACATCAATTTTTGCCCAGTAAGCGGCACTTAAACACATCGGGCAGGGTTCGCAGCTGGTATATATTGTACAACCGGTGAGGTCAAATGTTTTCAACTTTTTACAGGCAATCCGGATGGCGGAAACCTCAGCATGTGCAGTGGGATCATTTGTCGTCAAAACTTTGTTTGCACTTTTAGCAATCACTTTTCCCTCCTTTACAATCACTGCCCCGAAAGGCCCTCCCAGACTGTCCAGTACATTTTTTTCTGAAAGCTGTATGGCCAGCATCATGAATTTCTCGTGTTGGTTCGTATTCTCCATGGTTAAATATAACACAAAAAAAATGCCCCGATATACGGGGCATTTCCACTGACCATATCAGTTGTTATTTTTTATAAGCTTCGTTTAAACCAACAATCACTTCACTGGTAACATCTAAACTCTCATCAGCAAATAAAATTGTGCCGTTTCCTTTTGAATAACCCAATACCATTTTGTAGCCTTTCTTTTTAGCGTATTCCTTTAAGTAATCGGCTACTTTATCGTAAAGCTTTTCATTCTCTGCGGCCTGTTCATTTTGAATTGCTGCACCTGCATTTTGAGTATAAGCCTGTAATTCCTGTTGCTTACGGGCTAATCTTTCTTCCGTTGAGGCTCTCTGATCAGCAGGTAAAGTGCTTGCTTGTTGCTGGTACTGCGCAACTTCACGTTTGAACGCCTGCTCTTTTGAAGCCAGGTCCGTTTGTGCGGCTTTAGATTTCGCTTCTAGTTTTGTTTTCAGCTCTGTAAAGTATTGATATTTTGTCAGCAATGAATCAGAGTTTACATAAACAATTTTCTCCGAGCCAGACGCTGGAGCTGAATCTGCTTTCTTAACCATTGTGCCCTTGTCATCCTTATTCTGGCATGATGCCATTACAGAAACTAGGGCTATTGCGGTGGCTATACCGCCTAATGTTGTTTTTTTCATCCTTATAAATTAAGCTTTCGTCACCTTTGGGTAACTTTAGCAAACTTAGATAAAAAATATAATTTTCCAAGCCTAATAGTTATCCACATTTGCCGTAAATTGGCCATAATTGGTTAAATTTGAATCTTATTGTTTTATTAAAAAATATGAGCGAAGAAAAAGATCCAAAGTCAAATTATTCGGCAGATAATATACAGGTATTAGAAGGATTGGAAGCGGTGCGGAAGCGCCCTTCGATGTATATAGGAGATACTGGAATTAAAGGTTTACATCATCTTGTATACGAGGTAGTAGACAATTCAATTGATGAGGCATTGGCAGGACATGCTGATACCATTTATGTAAATATTTTAAAAGACAACTCGATAAG
>CBFGNP010000234.1:0-6667 GCA_965650095.1 uncultured Pedobacter sp.
CTGACCACAAACCCAAGCTATATCGGAAAAATAGTTTTCATTATGGTGGTAGTACCATCCAGGCATTCAATCTTTCAGTATTCGGATAGGAAGAAAAAGATCGATGAATTTATCGGCAGGCTTAACTCAACCATGGGAAGCATTTCCTGGCAGCCGGTAATCTACCAATATGACCACCTCAATTTTCAGGACCTACTGGGTCTCTATACGGCATGCGATATCGCCCTGGTGACTCCGCTGCGCGATGGGATGAATCTGGTGGCCAAGGAATTTGTTGCCAGTAGGAACGATAAAATGGGGGTACTGATCCTAAGTGAGATAGCAGGGGCTGCCTTTGAGCTTACCGAATCCCTGCTCATCAATCCCAATGATGTGCTGGAGATGGGGGAAATGATCCGCGTAGCCCTGGAAATGGACCCCTCCGAGCAGGGCCGGCGTCTCTCGGTTATGCGCGAGCGGATACGCAGGTATGATGTTAATGCCTGGGCACTGGACTTCTTTACCCAGTTGAATAGGGTTAAAGAGCGGCAGAAAAAACTGGATATCCGTTTTATGGACGCTTTTTCCAAGTCTGTATTGCTCAATGCCTATGCCGAAAGTTCTCATCGCCTCCTGCTGCTGGATTATGATGGAACGCTGGTAGCCTTTTCTTCGCTGCCCGAGCATGCCTCACCGGGTGAGCTCCTTTTGTCCCAGCTTTCAGTCCTCTCTTCAGATCCAAGGGTGAGCCTGTATATCATCAGCGGGAGGGACAGTGCTACGCTTGAAAAATGGCTTGGGCATTTGCCCATTGGGCTGATTGGGGAACATGGCGCTAAGGTAAAGGCGATTGGTGGGGACTGGACGGTTGCAATTAACGACATGGCGGCCGGCTGGAAAACAGAGATAAGACCGGTTATGGAAGAAATGGTCTCCAGGACACCGGGGAGTTTTATTGAGGAAAAGGATTTCTCCCTCGCGTGGCATTACCGAAAAACAGAGGCCTCTCTTGGTCTCAAGCGGGCTGGGGAGCTCAGTGGAAGGCTCCGGGAAATCACGCCCGGACTTTCTCTGGATGTACTCGATGGCAACCGTGTCATTGAGGTGCGAAACCATGGAATCAACAAGGGCAGGGCCGTGGAGAATATCCTGAAAGAAAAACAAAACAGTTTTATCCTTTGTATAGGAGATGACCATACTGATGAGGACATGTTCCGTGCGCTTGCCGGCAAAAAGGGCACCTTTACCATAAAGGTTGGAAATCAGGCTTCCCTGGCGGATTATAATTTACATAGTCCTCACGTAGTATCGTCGCTTTTGAGCACCATTATCGATTTTCCTGAGCACGATAATATTGTTCAATAGCAGCAAAGTTAGGCGCAATGACCATTATTTTAGTCAAAAATCTACACGTCAAAAATGAGTCCTGAAGGTTGATGACGTTTGTTTAAATCGCTACATCCATCTGTTCTTCAGGTGTTTGCTGCGTTAGCTAACTTAGTGGCAGGTCTGGGAAGAGGAATTATAAACCGGGGAATCATATTATTGGTTGCAGTGATCCTTCCGGGGATGCAGCCTAATGCAGATTAAATAGATTATTGGGTAGCCTACCACCAGCTTAAGCTGATAAATTAAATATAAAATTAGGAAATGAAGGTAATATATCGACCCCATACCGCGAATGCCAAAAAAACTAATTGCAAGTTTTTCCTTTAAAGGCTTTGAACTTCCCAAAAGAGACATCACTCTGCAGTAACATCTTGCTGTACCTCTTTCAGCGAAACGCCGCCCTTAATTCCAAAATCAAGTGTTCTGATAGGAAAGGGTATCATGATATTATTCGCATCATATGCTTTTTTGATTCTGATGATACATTGACTCTGAACTTCTAGAAAATTTACGTTTTCATGGATATTGATCCATAGTCTGATCACATAATTAATAGAGCTGTCCGCAAACTCGGTATAAAACATGGTGACTTCTTCCTCTTCAACCAACCCTTCGATATCCTTCACCGCATCAATGGTCAGCGTTTTAACTTTCTCAAGATCCTCACCATAGGAGATCCCTACTTTTAGGTCTACACGCCTTTTGCCCAATAGGGTATAGTTTTCTATGGGGTTCTGAAAAACGTCCTTGTTCGGAATAATCACCATTTGCCCCTGGTAGGTCCTAATGACGGTATCCCTGAGGTTAATCTCTTCTACCTTTCCCATATAATCCTTGATCTTAACAATGTCTCCAACATATAAGGGTTTCCTCACTGAAAGAAAAATGCCCGAAATAAAATTTGACGCAATATCCTGAAAAGCAAATGCAAGGGCAAGTCCGATGATTCCCGCCCCAGCTAAAATGGAGGTTACCGCCTTATCTAACTGTAAAACGCTCAGGGCCACGAAGATTACAATCCCAAGCAAAAAGATATAAATTACGGAGCTAAACAGGTTATCCAGTGCCTCATTGAGTATAAATCTTCTTAAAACCTTTCTTAACAGGTTCCGCAGGTGCTTAGCGGCATAGAATCCTAAGACCAGAATGAATGCTGCCAAGGCAATGTTTGGTAAAATTCTGATAAACTCTTTGGCCCAGAAGCTGAGTTTATCCAAAATTATCTCATAAGCGTGTTCGATATTCATAAATCTGTTATTACATGATAAGTCTAACCCCACCGAGTTCAGAGACATGGTATGGGAATTTATCTCCCGGAGCTCCTATAAACATAAAATTCTTTGGTATTCCCCACTCCTGAGACAACCGCTCGATAAGTTCAGGACCAAATTCTCCCTCCATCTCCACAAAATCGATGTCAATCTCGGGATAGGCACGGTCTAAAACACGGATATCAGACTTCAGGTTCTCATTATCGCTATCGCTATTAGCGATATGTACGATCTTCAATTTCTTTGTCGCCTCATTTTCCTCTACATAGATCATAACCCTGTTCAGTACCGCGACGTTGTCTCCACGGGTAAAAAATACCAGTTCCTGTGCGTTAATCTTGATCAGTGCCCGGTGAAGCCTGATATTGTCGAGCACCAGCCTTTTGTAAGATTTGTCCAAATGGCGCATCGAATAGAGGGTCCATTTGATAATTTGAGCCCTTTTCAGCATTACAATGATGAACAGCATTGCCGGAATCAGGTATTGCAGAAATACATAAAATGCATGGGCATTCAGCAGCAGATTGCCAAAGAAAGCTGCCAGGATAAAACATATCGCTACGATCACTGATAGTATTGTAGCCCTTTCAGGACGTGGCAGCCGGTTCCTCTTAATTTTCAACATGAGGTTGCCCATACCAAACAGTGCCATAACCAGTAGGAAAGAAAAGGTGTAAACCCCGGCCAGATTGACCAGATTACCCTTTGTAACCAGTAGTATTGAAAGGCATAGAATAAAAAAACCGATTACAATCCGGTAATTCACTCCCCTATGGTTCTTAACCAGAAAAAAGTTGGGAAGAATCCTATCCAGCGTAATGCGTTCGGCCAGTCCTGTAACCCCCACATATGAGGTCAACACCGCTCCGCTGAGGACCAATACTGCATCGAAGGAGATCAGGTGGGCGAGCCATTTGCCACCCACGGTTTCACCCATAAAAGAAAGTAGCGATTCCTTGTGGCCATCGATACCCGCAAGGGGAATAATGCTCAGCGCCAGTAGCGCAATTGCCGGATTAAAAAAGCTTACCACCCTCCACATGTTTCTCAGCGTTTTTGGGAAAACCCCAGGTTTCTGTTCCTCAACGAAGTTCGCAGAACTTTCGAATCCCGATATGCCAAGCATAGCTGCAGAAAAGCCAAAGAATAAGGCAGCCATGATGCCACCTGACCTGACAGGAAGTTGCCAGTTCTGCTCGAATATATCCACTCCATGATGGAATACAAACCAGCACCCTGCCAGAATCAACAAAGTGAGGGAAGCAATGTGAGTGATAAAGATAATGACAGCCACAACTGCGGATTCACCTATTCCTATAATGGCCAGCATCATAAAAATTAACAGCAAGAGTATCGTCGCGGGAATTAAGGGAAGTACATGCACAATACCCCTAAAATAATGCATACCCTCATATGCTGAGATTACTGCGGTAGCCATGTAAGACAAAATTGTCAGACATGCAGCGAAAGATGCAGTGGATTTAGAGGTGGTATTGAGCAGTACGTTGTACGCGCCGCCGTTCAAGGGGAGCGCACCCACAACCTCACCGTATATTTTTCTGAAAAGATAAAGCACCAGGCCCACAACGATCAGCGAAATCCAGGCATATTGACCAGCGTACGAAATGGTCAGCGCGGCAACATACAGACAGGAAGAGCTGATATCATTACCACAGATAGCAGTGGCCTGAAGCTCACTCAATTTAAAAGAAGGTTTGTGTAAAGATGTGTCCATCAATATATTGTCTAAAATAAGTTCATTAATTCATTCTGTCGACTCCTGCATTATAAATATCTTGAATTGATTTTCCTGGCAGGTCAATCTAAATAGGATTAGGCATGTTATATTTAATTGAAAGGGTACCAAGACGTTTATCCAAGCCTAATATCGGCGTAGTAATGACTATGGTCCTGCCACGCTGAGTATACATATTGGTGCTGTCAGATTTTAGGAAAGAGCTATTGTAAAAGGTTGAGTATGGTTTTCCCTCCTCTTTTTTATCCGTAGAAAGCAGAATAACATTACCTTGATCAACAATGGGGATTTCCTCAAAGTTCTTTTCCTTTACCATCTGATTCATATAAATATTGATATCCTGCCTGTTTCCCGATATCATTTTATCCCGGATTGCCCAGACAAAGGGTTTAGACAATAATATTAGTTGCGACTTTAAATTGGCATCCATCTGCATGGAAACTTTTCTTTTGAGCAGTTTATTGGCCATCTCGTTTTCGGAACTGACTTTCCTTAATTCGACGGCTTTCCATATCCAAAGACCGGAGAGTAGGGCCAAGGCGATGACAATCACAATAAGCAAGCTCTTCTGGAAACCGTTGGTACGCCCAGCTGCGATAACTGCTGCTGATCAATTGGTCTGGTTTTTTGCATAATGTAATATATTGAATGTTGATTAGGTAAAGACTTTTATATACTTGGCTGTTTATTCCCTGCAACACGAATCAGGCCAAAACAGACTTAAATCCGATAACGATATAAATCTTCGGGCAGGTAACCGGTTAGGCATTCAGCCGGGCATGCTGAGATTGTAGCTCATTTACAGTCATCACAAATTTCTGCAGACTCACAGGTTTAACCAGATATCGGTCAGCATTTACAGAAAAGGCTTTCAGTGCATGTTCGGGATGTCCGGTCACAAAAACGATAAAGCAAACATGATCCCTCAACATACATGCAATATCAAGGCCGGAAATACCATATCAATATCAAGAAACAAGAAGTCTACCTTGTTTCTATCTTTGATCTCTTTTATTGCAGCTGCCGGATTCGAAAAGGTTGCATGAACTGATAACTCAGGCAGGGCAAACACATATTCTTTTAAAAGCTGAATGCTATTTATATCATCATCAATGATTACACAATTATATTTGGATTCTGGTCTCATCATTTAATCAAAGTTTAATTTTCTATTTTCTTGGCTATTAGTGTCGCCAACGCGGGGAATTACCTGATTTACTTCTCTTGTGTGTCTTTATAAGCTCAATGAAAGAAAAAGGGCCAGAAATGCTATCCGGCCCAATTCCAGACAACAATCTCTTATCAGCGGACTACTATCAAGCTAATCTTTTATTTACAGTATCCTAATCATTTTTTGTTTGTTGCATGACTTCCATGTGATTAAAACAGCAACAGATATTCAGTATATGAACAGTTTCGGCAAAATTTGGAGTGAGATAGTAAAACTTTAGCCACCTCGATGATTGAGCAATCAATGTGCTCAATTACACTCAAAGGTCTATAAGATGAATAGACGCAATCTAGCGTACCGTCAACAAAAATATTGATACGTAAGTGGATCTTGAAATTAAAAAGAAGCCAGCCTGTGCATGAATAGTATGACGGCAGTGATTACATTAGGCGTATGATAATTGATAGTAAGATCCCGGAAGTGTTTAGCTAGCTTGTAAACAAAGGTTTCTTCTGCTTTAAACTCGATATAAGAATCCCCACCCATTTGGAATTTCTTTCTGTACCTCGATTGCCTGGCCTCCGGGTTAGAAAAAGTACTGTCCTTTATTTTTACCGGAATGATGTTAGCGATCTTGTTAAGATCCTTTTCAAACGAGTTAATTTTCGGGCTGGATTCGAATGCAATTATCTTTGTCCTTGATGAATGAGATAAAAAAACAAGTAAACAGGCAAATGCCGTTCCCATAATTAACGGCAAATACTTTTTTATACAAGTCCCAATATCTTTTTTCCTCATCAATTGAAGTAGTAATTGACAATATACAAAAAGTAAATTAAAAAAGTTGCGGATGCCCAGGTATTCGTTTGCTTTAAGTGGATTTTTACCAGATGAAATCCATTCCAGAAAGACCGCAGGAAGAAAGAAGAGTGAATGTTCAAAGACAGATTTAATGATATGAATCTTCCGAAATATTAACGTTTTGTTTTATCAAGCATTGATATGGTTTTTTGATGTTATTATTTTAGCCTTTCCTTTTCAAGATTTTTATAAACCTTATCTCCGAACAGATAAATAACTATTGCATATATCTAATGCCGT
>CBFGNP010000235.1:0-6660 GCA_965650095.1 uncultured Pedobacter sp.
CTGATCACTTTTGTAACAAACAAGGAAGATATCAGTCTTAATGTAAAGAAATTTGCATTAAGTTTGTGTAATGAAGCTTCGGCGAATTCATTAATGGTTACAAAGCAGCTCGTGGGACAAATCACCAACCCCGAACTGGACAAAATGCTTTCGGACGCGGTGCAGATCAATGCCCGTGTGAGAGAGAGCGAAGATTTCAAAAAAGGAGTTGCTGCTTTTATCAGCAGGAAAAAAATTAACTGGTAAACTAAATTATATTTTAAAATATGTTTAAATCTATTAAAACAGGAGTTCTGGCCATTATTCTAATTGCTACAGCAATTATTGCTAAGGGTCAGCAAATGATTGATGCCGGAACAATTACATATGGTATAGAATATCTACTGACCGAAGATCAAAAAAAACAAGTTGACCCTTCGGTATTGCCGTCAGAAAGCAAAGTTGAATTTAACGGAAATATGTCAAAAGTACAGATAGATATGGGTATGGCTATGTTAAAAGTACTGACAGACGCATCCATCAAAAATGCCCTGGTATTGGTCGACATCCCTATGATGCAAAAACAATACGCTGCAAAAATGTCTAAAGCTGACATCGAGCAGCAATCTGGTTCATTAAAATTCAGTGGATTTACCGCAACCGGGGAAAAACAAAATATTGCTGGGTTTAACGCGGAAAAATACAATTATAAGGATAACAACGGTGCTGCATATGAACTTTGGGCGACAACAGAATTGAAACTGCCGGCAGGTGCAAACCCTCCGGGTTTTGAGGAATTAAAAGGCACACCCATAAAATTTTCAAATGTCCAGGATGGCTTCAAAACAGTCTTGACGTTAAAAAGTATAAAAGAAGGAAAAGTTGGGCCATTCTCATTAGCTATTCCTTCGGGATACGAAGAAAAGACGATGGCAGAATTAAAAAGCATGAGGGGCGGCCGTTAACCCTTAAGGAAAATGTTTAAAAGCCTGTTCTTTTTTGTCCGCTTTTTTTTATTCTGGCTGTCCTTCTTTTTTATCGACCGCCTGATATTTATATTTATCTATTATAAGAAAATAGCTACTGTACCTTTCCCTGAAACAGCAGCTACTTTTTATCACGCCATACCCTTAGACTTGTCCATGACTGCATATATTGTGGTCATCCCGCTCTTCAGCTATATGTACTGGCTTTTAAACGGCCGCAAAATTGTAGAACTAAAATGGGTTTCGGTTTACAATACCATCCTTATTTTTATTTTTAGTATACTGTCTGTCGTAAACTTTAACATTTATCGGGAATGGGGCAGTAAAGTAAACGCAAAAGCCCTGGGATTTGCATTCAGCTCTCCGAAAGAAGCAATGGCTTCGAGCGCATCTTCGCCACTTGGCTTGTCCATATCTTTACTGATCTTGTTAGCCGTTTTAGGCTTCATCCTTCAACGCTTTGTAGTTTCAAGAAAGCTAACGTTTATCACAAGTCCAATCTGGTCCCGCGCAGTCTTGTGCCTCGTGCTGGCAGCTTCAAACTTTTTACTAATCAGAGGCGGGTTAGGCGGGTCGCCCATTACTCAAAGCATGGCCTACTTTTCTAAGGATCAGGTATTGAACAATGCTGCTGTGAATACCGAATGGAACCTTATTTCAAGCGTACTGGCAGCAAAGATGACCAAGACCAACCCTTACCTTTATCTGGATAAAAACCAGGCTGCAAAAAATGTCAGGACACTATATACTCCTTCGAAGGACACTACAATAAATATACTGAATACCAAACGCCCTAATGTCGTTCTGGTTATTATGGAGAGTTTTACGGCCGACCTGACGAAGACCCTTGGCAACGAAGAAGGTATTACTCCTCATTTTGATGCGCTGATAAAGGAAGGAGTTCTCTTCAGTCAGATCTATTCCCCCGGAAACCGTACGGATAAAGGCTTAATCGCCACGCTCGCCGGCTTCCCTACCCTTGGCACTGGAAGCATTGTAAAATGGCCCGAAAAAATGCAGAAATTGCCGGCCATTTCCCGGTCTCTATTTAAAGTTGGCTACCACACTTCCTTTTTTTATGGAGGAGAATCCGAATTTGACAACTATAAAGCCTTTATCTTAAGTCATGACTACCAGAAACTGGTGGATAAGAACAGTTTTAAAGGGAATGAAATGAAATCCCCTTGGGGCAAATTTGACGAAGTGGTATTTGAGCGGCAGCTTAATGAGCTGAACGAGGAAAAACAGCCCTTCTTTTCTACCCTCCTAACCTTAACCAATCATGAGCCCTTCGAGCTGCCCGGAAATTCAAAATTCGGAAGGGCCGATAATATTGCGAAATTTAAAAGTACTGCATATTATACAGATTCCTGTGTGGGCGCTTTCTTAAGTAATGCAAAAAAACAACCCTGGTATCAAAATACATTATTTGTATTTGTGGCTGATCACGGACATTTGTTTCCGAAAAACGCTTACGAAATCTCCTATCCGCAACGTTATCACATCCCATTGTTATTTTACGGAAATGCGATCAAAGAAGAATTCAAAGGACTGAAATTCAACAACGTAGGGAGCCAGACAGATCTGGCAGCTACCTTACTGGCCCAGCTTGATCTGCCTTCAAAAGATTTTATATGGAGTAAAAATCTACTGAATCCATATAGCAAACCCTTTGCCTTTTTTAGCTGGGACAATGGAATGGGCTTTATTGATAACCAGCAATGTGTTACATTTGACAATGTAGGAAAAATGATCCTCTATAACACCAATGCAAAGAACACAGTACAAACATCTGAAACACTTGATCATGCAAAGGCATACCTGCAAAATGTATATCGTCAATTTATTGAACTTTAATTTTATGAACTTTCGAAACTTCGTTTTTAAACTCGTAGTAGTCGTATTGATCGGCTTTTGCGGAATAGCCAATGCACAAAAGAAATCTGAATTAAAGTGGACAAAAGATGGAAACGCTTATTACCAGATCGCAGATGGCGAACTGATCACCATATCTTTACCCCAAAATGAGCGCAAAACCATTGCCGGGCGTAATTTATTATACTCCAGCGGGCTTAATCTGGGCGAAATCAAAGATTTTGAGCTTTCGGAAGACGGCACCAAAGTACTGATTTACACCAATAGCAAAAAAGTTTGGCGCTATGAAACGCGGGGTGATTACTTTGTGGCCGATTTAAAAGCCAATACACTTACTCAAGTTGGCAAAGGCAGACCTGCTTCTTCGCTGATGTTTGCCAAATTCTCGCCGGATGGCCTTAAAGTAGCCTATGTTAGCAAACACAACCTTTATGTAGATGACCTGCAGGCTAAAAGCACGAGGGCGCTGACGACAGACGGAACCGAAAGGATGATCAACGGTACTTTTGACTGGGTGTATGAAGAGGAGTTTGATTGCAGAGATGGTTTCCGTTGGAGCCCTGACGGACAGTCGATCGCCTACTGGCAAATTGATGCTACCAAAATCAGGAACTTTTTAATGATCAATAACACGGATTCTATTTATCCGTTTACCATTCCGGTAGAATATCCTAAAGTCGGGCAAGATCCCTCGTCCTGTAAGGTAGGAATCGTTAACGTAGCCAGTGCGCAAACCAAATGGTTAGATATCCCGGGAGATAAAGTTCAGAACTATATTCCAAGAATGGACTGGATCCCAAATACCAATGAAGTCATTTTACAGCAACTGAACAGGGAGCAGAATATGAGCAAACTGTTCGTGGCCAATGCTGCTACGGGAGCGGCAGAAAACATCTATAAAGAAACAGACAAAGCGTGGATAGATGCAGGCAATGGCTGGGAATGGATAAATGAGGGCAAAGATTTCATCTGGATGAGCGAAAAAGATGGATGGCGTCATGCGTACCGGATCAGTAAAGATGGAAAAAAACAGACCTTGATTACTAAAGGGGACTTTGATATCATTGAAAGCTCACTTGTTGACGAGAAAAACAACTTACTGTATTATATGGCATCGCCATTAAATGCTACTCAGAAATATTTGTTTAAAACGAAATTAAGCGGTGGTGGAAAATCTGAGATGGTCACTCCTTCCATCCTGCCGGGAACCCATTCTTATCAAATCTCGCCTAACGGTGTATTCGCACGTCATACTTACACTAGCGCCCTTGTACCTCCGATTACAGAATGGATGAGAATAACAACGCTGAACCCTTTAACAATGGCAGGCAGCATCACCAATCAGCTCGGCAGGATAAAGCCACCGAAAAATAAAGTTGAGTTTTTTAAAATAAAAACTGAAGATGGTATTGAATTGGATGGCTGGATGAAAAAGCCTGATAATTTTGACCAGACCAAGAAATATCCCGTAGTGTTCTACGTTTATGGAGAGCCTGCCGGTCAAACTGTTACTGACACTTATGGCACGGGCCAGAATCGACTGTATGCGGGTGATATGGCTAAAGACGGCTACGTTTATATTTCCATTGAGAACAGAGGTACCCCTGCCCCGAAAGGACGCGAATGGCGTAAAAGCATTTATAAGAACATCGGTGTTTTAAATATCAGAGATCAGGCGATGGCGGCTAGAAAGATACTCGAATGGCCATTTATTGATAAAAATAGGGTTGCAGTCTGGGGATGGAGTGGAGGCGGTTCGTCAACCTTAAATCTGCTGTTCCAATACCCCGAAATCTATAAGGCAGGCATTGCCATAGCGGCAGTTGGAAATCAGCTAACATACGATAACATCTATCAGGAACGCTATATGGGCTCTCCGCTGGTTACAAAAGAGGCTTACATCAAAGGGTCTCCGGTTACGTATGCTAAAAATCTTCAGGGAAATCTCTTGTATATACACGGAACGGGTGACGACAATGTGCATTATCAGAATGCGGAAATGCTGATCAACGAATTGATCAAAAATAAAAAAGTATTTCAAATGATGTCTTACCCAAACAGAACGCATAGCATTAATGAAGGGGAAGGCACATCAGAACATCTCGCACTTACCTATACCCAGTTTTTACAGCAGTACTGCCCACCGGGAGGTCGGTAAATTAATTCTAAATAATAAGATTGAATATGGTTTTCCTCGAGAACGAACACATTAAAGTTTCTTTCACAAAAAAAGGAGCAGAACTACGAAGCGTACTAAACAAAATAAACAATTCTGATTATCTATGGAATGGCAACCCTGCTTACTGGGGAAAGTTCAGTCCCGTGCTTTTTCCTATTGTGGGCGCTTTAAAGAACAACACTTATTATTACAAAAATGAGAAGTATCAGCTATCAAGACATGGTTTCGCAAGAGATTTTGAATTCGAGGTCGATCAGCCAGGTATAGAAAACATTATTTTTACGCTTTCTCATAATGAGGAAACCTTAAAAATCTATCCTTTTCAATTTAGGCTGCAGATAAAGTATAAGCTAACTGGGTCAGGCTTATCCTGCACCTATCAGGTTAGCAATCCGGACCAACAGACTTTGTTATTTTCAATTGGTGCGCATCCTGCCTTTAAGGTCCCGTTACAACGTGGACTGGAATATACCGACTATTTTCTGGAGTTTAACAACGATGACACCCTATCTTATCATAAGATTGACCACGATCTAATTGCCAATGAAACCGTTGAAATTGAACTGAAAGACAAAAAATTGCCATTAAGACACGAGCTTTTTTATGATGATGCGCTGGTTTTTAAATCTTTAAAAAGTGATTGTATTTCCATCCGTAGCCAGAAGAGTCCGAATGGTCTCCATTTTAAGTTTAAGGACTTTCCATTTTTTGGCATCTGGTCAGCAAAAGATGCTGACTTCCTATGTCTTGAACCATGGTGCGGGATTGCTGATGGCCTGCACCGTACACAAAAGCTGGAAGAAAAAGAAGGCATTATATCTTTAGCTCCAGGTGAAATCTGGAGCAGAACATGGGAAATTGCATGCTTTTAAGCAGTTGATATTTTAAGAGCAGGAAGATGAACGCTAAATTTAGTGCCTTTATTTGCACCTTCACTTTCTGCAAAGACCTTGCCTCTATGTGCTTCTACAAGAACCTTCACTATGGAAAGACCCAATCCGGTTGAGTGTTCCCCGTAAGTAGGCTGGGCACTTAAGCGGGTAAAGCGTTGAAATAATTGTGTTTTATCTTCCATAGTTAAACCTGGTCCCTCATCTTTAACGGCTATGATTACTTTATCATCGGCAGTTTGTACCTGCACATAGATATTGGTATCAAAGGGTGAATACTTGATGGCATTATTGACCAGATTATCTACTATTTCATTCAGCTTACCTTCATCTGCATTTATAAATACATCTGTTTCGGCATTAAAATGGATAATTTGACCCTTTCTTTCTGCCAAAGGCTGGTTCATGGCTACTACACAACTTACGAGATAGGATACATTTAATTTTACGAGCAGCAGTCTCATTTCATCAGCTTCCATACTTCCTGGTTGCAACAATTCGTCTACAATGCGCACCATGTTTAAACTGGCCATTTTGATCTGATCACACATGGTATCCACTATATCCGGGTCATGTTTTTTAAGTTTGATCAGATCTGCACGAACAGGAATGGTGCTGAGCGGGTTTTTCAGATCATGAGCAGTTGCGTTTAACATTTGATTGTGGTTTGCCGCCAGCAGCTGCGAGGCCAGCTTAAGCTCAATCTGGTTCATTGCAACATCTCGTAAATCACTCAAAATCTCCTGCTCCT
>CBFGNP010000236.1:0-6652 GCA_965650095.1 uncultured Pedobacter sp.
TAAGGATGGCTCTGAAAGGACCATCAACTTACCTAAACCTCAGGCCAGTGGCTATCTCCTTTCCATCAACAATACTGGCACGGACAAGATCATTGTTAAAATCATGATGACGGCTGACAAGCTTGGCAAAGGCGAGTTAAAGCTGGCGGGCTTAAGCAATGGGAACGTATATTTCGTCTCCCGGTCGCAATCCCAAAAACAGCTCATTACTGCCGCTGTCTCCAAAAAGGAACTTCCATCTGGCATCATACAATTTACCTTATTTAGTGCAGAGAACAGTCCTGTTGCAGAAAGGCTTGCCTTTGTGAACAATATGGAAGACCGCATTCAGGCAAGTCTTGAGGGCATAAAACAAAGCTATTCGAAAAGAGAAAAAGTTGAATTGGATCTAAGGGCCAGGTATATGGACAAACCCTTGCAGGGAAGTTTCTCTGTTGCGGTGACCAATACGGCATCGGTGAAGCCCGATCCGGAGGACGAAACGAATATTTTAACCAGTTTGCTGCTCACCTCAGACCTGATCGGCTATGTCGAAAAACCCAATTATTATTTTCTTAGCCCTGATGAAAAGACGGCACAGGATCTGGATAATTTGATGCTTACCCAAGGCTGGCGCAGGATTTTATGGAAAAATGTAATCGCTGGTGTGGCCCCGAATATCCGCTATCAGCCTGAAAAGTCCTTAAGCATCAGCGGTGTCATTACCAGTTACGGAGGTAAGCCACTCCCAAACAGCAAAGTATCTTTGTTCTCTTCATCGGGAGGCTTTTTTGCCATTGATACCTTAACCGATGCGCAGGGTCGTTTCAATTTCGATAAACTGATTTTTAACGACAGCACCAAATTTATTGTACAGGGCCGGACCGCGAAGAACAAAAAAAGTGTGGAAATTAAACTGGATGTTGTACCTGGGCAGATCGTAACCAAAAACAAAAATACCGGAGATATAGAAGTAAATGTAAATGAGGCCCTACAGGGTTATCTGAAAAGCAGTAACAATTATTTTGACGAGCTGACCAAGCGTGGCCTGCTGGAACGGACTTTGCAGCTTCAGGAAGTCAATATTGTCGAGAAAAAAAATCCCGCGCCAAACTCCTCCAACTTAAATGGTGCCGGACGCGCCGACTATGTCATCACTGCAGATATGCTGGAAACCTGCCCTACACTTTCCCAATGTTTACAAGGACGGGTGGCCGGTTTGGTGATAGAAGGTGGCGTGGCCTACCTGATGAGAAATATGTCGAGTGGAAGACGGCCCATGCAGATCGTTTTAGATGGCATGAATATGGGATCAGATTTCCTGGATAACATTGTCCCTTCTGATGTAGAAAGCATTGAAGTTTTAAAATCAATTGGGAATACGGCCATTTATGGTTCCCAGGGAGGGGGCGGTGTATTGGTGATCACGACCAAAAGAGGGGGAGGTTACACCGGTTCTACCTTTGCACCTGGAATCATCACTTATTCGCCTAAAGGATATCACAGTAGCAGACAGTTCTATTCTCCGAAATACGATCCTGCAGTGCCCGACAACAGGTCAGATCTGCGCAGCACCGTATACTGGCATCCGCATGTGATAACCAATGCTGAAGGCAAAGGCCAGTTCAGCTTTTTTAATACGGACGAAGCAGGTACCTACCGGGTGGTTATAGAAGGGATAGATGTGATGGGCCACCTGGCCAGGACGGTATACACTTATGAAGTAAAATAAACACCTGCAATGAATACGATATAAGTCACTATAAAAGATCATTTAAGCCTGATCACACTGGACAGGGGCAAATCAAATGCCCTGAACAGAGAAATGATCACCGAGCTCAACGACATACTGAATAACATTTCTGCTGATCCGAACATCGCCGGAGTCATCATCACCGGAAAAGAGCCCTTCTTCTCGGCCGGTCTGGATCTTATCGAACTCTATAATTACAGTGAAGCAGAAGCAGCATCTTTCTGGCACTTGTTCCTGGACTTCACCGCTAACGTCACCGCTTTCAGGAAACCTTTGGTAGCGGCGATAAACGGCCATAGTCCTGCCGGTGGCTGCATTATAGCGCTTGCCTGCGATTACAGGGTAATGGCTGAAGGCAAATACATCATTGGTTTAAATGAAGTTCCGGTAGGTATCATAGTGCCCGATAGCATTTTTAACTTGTATGCTTTCTGGCTGGGCAGTGCCAATGCATCGCGCAGCCTGCTTGAAGGGAAGCTGTTCAGCCCTGAAGAAGCGTTGAAGGTAGGTTTAGTAGATGAGCTTGTCAATCCGGCAAGTATTCTTACCGCTGCGGAACGCAGGATCAGAAAATACATGGGCATGGAGCGCAACACCTGGGAGCAAAGTAAGCTGAATATCAGAAAAGACCTCATTGCCAGCACCGGCGCTGATCAGACAGAAGCCCTGGCCATTATGTTGCGCCAATGGTGGGCGCCCACTACACGAAACATATTAAAGACGATCATCGACAATCTTCAAAGAAATAGCCATGTTTAATGAACCAATGTTAAGAGACGATGCCTTAAAAGGTAAAACAATTGTAATCACTGGTGGAGGAACGGGCCTTGGGAAGGCCATGGGCACCTATTTCCTTAAATTAGGCGCCAATCTGGTCATCACCAGCCGTAAGATCGATGTACTGCAAAAAACAGCTCAGGACATGGAGCAGGAAACCGGCGGCAAGGTACTTGCCCTGGCCTGCGATGTAAGGGAATATGATCAGGTGGAGCAGGTACTGGCTGAAGGCATAAAAGTTTTTGGCAGGGTGGACAGTCTGCTGAACAATGCAGCGGGCAATTTCATCTCCCCCACTGAACGCCTGTCGGCCAATGCATTTTCAACCGTTATCGATATTGTATTAAAAGGTTCTGTTAATTGTACACTGGCCTTCGGCAAACACTGGATCAAGGAAAAACAAGCGGCAAGCATTTTAAATATTGTGACCACTTACGCCTTTACCGGGTCGGCTTACGTAGTACCCTCTGCATGCGCAAAAGGAGGCGTGCTGGCGATGACCCGCTCCTTAGCAGTGGAATGGGGCAAATATGGTATCCGTACCAATGCCATTGCTCCCGGGCCTTTCCCTACTAAAGGAGCCTGGGAACGATTACTTCCGGGAGATCTGGCCGAGAAGTTCGATTTTAAAAACCGTGTTCCTTTAAAACGGGTTGGTGAGCATCAGGAACTGGCAAACCTGGCCGCGTTTTTAATCAGCGACTTTGCAGGCTATATCAATGGAGAAGTAATTACCATTGACGGTGGAGAGTGGTTACAGGGTGCAGGTCAGTTTAATGGTTTGGAAGCAATACCCAATGAAATGTGGGATGCGTTTGAACAAATGACCAGATCGGCTAAGGGAAGCTGAGCTTTACCACCTGAGCAGCGCACTTGCCCAGGTAAAACCAGAGCCGAAGGCCGCCAGGCACACCAGGTCGCCATCCTTCACTTTACCAGCCTCCCAGGCTTCGCAAAGCGCTATTGGCACCGATGCGGCAGTAGTATTGCCGTATTTTTGAATATTGTTAAAGACTTTATCATCCGGCAAACCCAACAAGTGCTGCACATACTGGCTAATGCGTAAATTGGCCTGGTGAGGCACCAGCAGATCAATATCGGCAGCGGTTAATTCGTTGGCCGCTAATGCTTCCCTGATTACTTCCGGAAATTTTACTACCGCTTTCTTAAATACTGCAGGCCCGTCCATATACGGCAGAGCTGCACCACTTTCCAGTTGCGTGGTCGTCAGGAATAAGCCGCCAAGTTCCTGATCCGGATATTCAGGCTTGTCTTTTAACCACTTATTGGCATGGGAACCTGGGTAAAACATAGCCAGGAGTTCTGCATCAGCACCATCGCTATGCAGGTGTGTACTTAAAATCCCCTGTCCTTCTTTCTGTGTGGGCTGCAATACCACAGCACCTGCACCATCGCCAAATATAACAGATACATTCCTGCTTCGCGTCTCAAAATCCATCGCAAAAGAATGTTTCTCGCTCCCTACAACCAATATGTTCTTATACATTCCTGTTTTAATGAACTGATCGGCAACAGATAAGGCGTATACGAATCCGGAACATTGATTGCGAATGTCAAGTGCTCCTATTTCCCTCATTTTCATTTCCCGTTGCAGCAAAACACCGCATCCCGGGAAGTAATAATCAGGGCTAAGGGTTGCAAAAATAATAAAATCAACTTCGTTAGGAGTGATTCCGGCTCGTTCAATAGCTATTCTCGCAGCTTCTACACCCATTGTCGTGGTTGTTTCTTCCAGCCTGTCGGCAAACCTGCGCTCTTTAATTCCGGTACGTTCCTGTATCCACTCGTCACTGGTTTCCATGAAACGCGACAGATCAGCATTGGTATACACATTTTTGGGAACGTAATAACCGATTCCGGCAATCTTTGAACGCTGCATAATATCTGGCTTTGTGAATAATTTTAAGCAAAAATAACTTTAACTACAACATTATTTTGAAATTACATTAAATTTGTCAGATGTCAACAGAAACAAAAGAGGAAACATTTACGTTAGAAGAAATCCTTACTTCGCTGAAAACCGTTCACCGTTTAATACTTTGGAATGATGACGTGAATACTTTTGATCATGTCATCCATTGCATGATGAAATATCTGGACTACTCCGAAACTCAGGCAGAAAAAATCGCCTGGGAGGTACACAATAAAGGGAAGTGTGCGGTGCTGGAAGGCTCTTTTACCGAAATGGAAGTATACCGAAAAATTTTGCAGCAGGAAGGACTTACGGTAAGTGTTGACTAACCAGTTCTTTTACGTTTAAAACCTGTAATAAAATAGTTACGCCTGCGTTTTTAAACTTCCCGATCGTTTCTTTGTCTTTCTTTTAACAAAACACACAAAAGAAACACCATACATGATGAACTATGTTTACCGCGTGCTGCTCCTGACCCTTGCAGTTTGTACAATAACGCCAACAATTAAAGCACAAACCACCGGTGAAGGCAAAATAACTGCGAAGGTTGTAGATGCTCAGAGCAGCGAAACCATTCCTTTTGCCTCTGCAATCGCAATTGACCGAAAAACCAAAGCTGTTGTAAAAGGGATACAAGCTGATGTAAATGGAAATCTGCTGATGACGGGTCTTCCAAATGGTGTATTCACTTTCAAAGTCAGCTATGTAGGTTATCAAACTATGGTCAGGGATTCTGTTTCTATTTCTAACTCCAAAAACGCGGTAAACCTGGGTACGGTAAAGATGAAACCTGCCAAGGGAACAGCACTAAAAGAAGTGGCCATCACTGCACAAAAAAGCACGATGCAATTAGGTATCGACAAAAAGGTCTTTTCCGTTGACCAAAGTCTGGTCAGCGAAGGCGGATCGGCCTCCGATCTTTTACAGAATGTACCTTCCGTACAGTCAGATATAGATGGAAACGTAAGCCTGAGAGGTTCTACAGGGGTTAAAGTTCTGATAGATGGAAAACCATCAATGATAGCAGGAGGCAATGTTGCACAGATCCTGCAGTCCATCCCTGCCAGTTCCATCGAAAGCGTTGAACTGATCACCAACCCATCTGCAAAATATGATGCGGAAGGGCAGTCGGGCATTATCAACATCGTTTTAAAGAAAAATAAAAAACTCGGTTTAAATGGTTCGGTTGCACTCACAGCTGGTAACCGCGACAATTATAATGCGAGTACCAGTTTGAGTTTCCAAAACAGCAAGGTAAATATCTATGGAAACTATAGTTATCGCTACGGAAACCGTTTGAGCGGTGGCTACAGCAACATTCAGTATCTGAACTCCAGTTTACCTTATGCTTTTGCCAATCAAAGCACCGATTCCAAATCATTGGACAAGGGGCATAATGTTAAAGCCGGACTGGACTACTATCTTGCCCCGAAGAGCATCCTTAGCTTTACCGGAGGCTTTAACAGCAGGGATAATGACAGGACCGAATTCCTGAATATTGATAAATTAAACGCGGCTCAAAATCCGCTTGAACGCAGCAGAAGAAACAATGCTAGCACCAGATCAGGTTATAGCTATGACCTTAGTCTGGATTTTGTACAGAAATTTAAAAAACCAAAAGAGGAGCTGACCTTTAACTTTAGCTATTCTGACGGAACAAATGACAATTACCAAACCTACACCACCGATCTGTACTACGAAAACAGCGCACCGGTGAGTACTTTACCCGGAATCCAGATCAATGATGGAACCGGCGACAACAGGAGCTATAATATACAAACAGATTACACACTCCCTGTAGGTAAAGCAGGAAAAATCGAAGCGGGATACCGCAGTCAGATCCGGTACGCGGAAGACGATATGTTTTCTACCGATTACAATCACAGCAGTGGTGAATATGATGCAAACTATTCGCTGACCAATCAATTTAACAGCAAAGACCAGGTACACGCCCTTTATGTGAATTATCAGAATCAGTTTAAGGATTTCGGTTATCAGGTAGGCTTAAGAGCAGAAGATGCAGCGCTGGATACACGACTGGGAAAATATGACAATGCGGGAAACCTCAGTTACGTTCCTGGAAGGGTCGACTATACCCGTTTATACCCAAGTATATTCCTGACACAGAAATTTAAACAGGAACAACAATTGCAACTGAGTTACAGCAGGCGCGTAAACAGGCCACGTGGTTGGGACACTAACCCCTTTCT
>CBFGNP010000237.1:0-6637 GCA_965650095.1 uncultured Pedobacter sp.
TTGTTTATTTTTTAAGTTTCGTTTAATATTTATTTGTTATTGATCGCTTTTCTAATGGCTGAAGCAATTCCATAATGATAGGAATCGTGTATGGCAAAGAATTGGACCGCCTCAGCAGTGCTTGTAATATTTACTCCATAAGCAGTGGTAAAAGCGTTGTAGCTGGTAAATTTGTCATTGTCAAGGTCATGAACCAGCTGATCTATTGTACTTCGCATCCATTCTTTTATTGTATTTATTTCATCAGCCTCGACAAATTTTTCAGGTTTTGTACCTTTTCTGTAAGGCAAAATATATTGCTTGTCAACCAAAGGTTCAAGATCAGCTGCCAGATAACACAAGCCTTGCTGACTGGCTACGATATGTCCGAAGTTCCAGATCATATTGTTGTTAAAACCTGCCGGGATTGCATTCAGTTGCTCAGTGCTTGATGCCTCTATGAGCCAAATGAAGTTCTCGCGTGTTTGCCTGATTATATTTAAAAGGTATTCCATTTATCCTTAGGGTTACATGGTAAACACATTCTTTTCTTTATCGAGGAACTCGTTCTCAATTACCTCTTCTCCCGGTTCCCTGCGTTCAAATTCCCTTAGCTTCCTGTTAAAGCCTTCACTGTCTTTAATGATAGCCACTCTTGCGCTTCTTACAAACTCAATCAGTCCGTAAGGCTGCAATACCTCAATCAGCTTATCCGTTTCTTCCCGGTGCCCGGTCGTTTCAAAAACGGTATAATCCTTACGGATCACTACCGCCCTTGCGCCGTTTTCACGCAGTAGGCGCTCTACAGAAACCAGTTCAGCAATGGTATCAGTAGGAACTTTATACAAAGCCATTTCCTGCCAGATGATATCTTCGTTGGTATTGTAGTATACTTTCAATACTTCTACCTGTTTTTCAATCTGACGAGATAGTTTACGCACTACCTCTTCTGTTTCATGAATCAGGATATTGAAGCGGTGAATGTGCTCAATTTCAGAAGGGGAGGTATTCAGGCTTTCAATGTTTATCTTTCTTCTTGAAAAGATGATGGCGATACGGTTTAGTATGCCAATTCTATTTTCGGTATATACAGTAATTGTAAATTCCTGTTTTCCGGTTGTTTCTATTTCGTTGGAACTGCTCATGATCTAAATTATTTAAGTCTGATTTCGCTTACAGCCATACCCTGTGGTACCATTGGGAATACATTGTGTTCCTGTGCTACCATTACTTCTAACAGGAATGAGCCTGGATGATTCAGCATTTCTTCCAATGCGCCGGCAAGATCCTCACGTTCAGCGATTCTTTTTCCTGCGATGTAATAAGAATCCGCAAGCTTTACGAAATCAGGACTGGTGATGTTTACAAAAGAATAGCGTTTTTCGTGGAACAACTGTTGCCATTGGCGAACCATGCCCAGGAATCTATTGTTCAGGATCAGGATCTTCACATCAATGCCGCTCTGCATGATGGTACCCAATTCCTGTAAAGTCATCTGAAAACCGCCATCACCAATTACAGCGACCACTGTTTTGTCAGGCGTACCAAATTTAGCACCTATGGCAGCCGGAAGGCCAAAGCCCATTGTACCAAGTCCACCACTTGTAATGTTGCTCCTGGTGTGGTTAAACTTCGCGTAGCGACAAGCCACCATCTGATGCTGACCTACATCCGTTACAATTACGGCTTCTCCTTTAGTTAAAACATTCAATTGATGAATAACTTCGCCCATGGTCATTTCACCGCTTCCAGGATTTAACTCCTTGTCGATGAGCTGCTCTTTTTCCGTTTTATCAAAGGCCCTGAATTCAGCTAACCACTCGGTATGTTGTTTCTCTTCAATCAGCTCGGTCAACAGGGGCAAAGTTTCCTTACAGTCTCCCCAAACCGGAACATCAGCTTTAACGTTCTTGTCAATCTCTGCCGGGTCAATATCCAGGTGAACCACTTTTGCCTGCTTGGCATATTTATCCAGACGGCCTGTCACACGGTCGTCAAAGCGCATTCCAATGGCGATCAATACGTCGCAGGCATTGGTTTGTACGTTAGGACCGTAGTTACCATGCATACCCAGCATACCTACATTTAAAGGATGGTCTGTCGGAATTGCACCTGCACCCAGAATGGTCCATGCTGCCGGAATTCCGCTTTTTTCTATAAAGGCTTTAAATTCCTGTTCTGCACTGCCCAGCGAAACCCCTTGTCCAAATAAAACAAATGGCTTTTTCGCCGCATTGATCATTGCTGCTGCCTGCTCAATGTACGCTTTCCTTACAACAGGCTTAGGGCGGTAGCTGCGGATGTGTTCGCAGGGCGTATAACCTTCATAGTCGAACATTTGCAGCTGTGCATTCTTGGTAATGTCTATCAATACCGGACCTGGGCGGCCGCTGCGTGCAATATAAAATGCTTTCGCCAGCGCGGCAGGAATCTCGGAAGCTTCAGTGACCTGATAGTTCCATTTGGTAACAGGGGTGGTAATATTGATCACATCTGTTTCCTGGAAAGCGTCCGTTCCGAGCAGATGGGCAAATACCTGACCGGTGATACATACCATAGGGGTACTGTCAATCTGTGCATCTGCCAAACCGGTTACCAGGTTGGTTGCACCAGGTCCGCTTGTTGCAAATACGACCCCAACTTTCCCGGAGCTTCTTGCATAACCCTGAGCAGCGTGGGTTGCCCCTTGCTCATGGCGTACAAGTATATGTTTCAACTTTTCATTGTAATCGTATAGCGCATCATAAATAGGCATGATCGCACCACCAGGGTAACCAAAAACGGTATCGGTACCTTCAGCAATTAATCCTTCCAATAAAGCGACTGAACCCGAAACGTTTATCGTTTTCTTCGGCTCGGTTTGGGCGATTGCTTCCTCTTGTGCTGTATCCATTGTTTTATTTTTAGGTAATGAGTTTTAAATTTTGTTTAATCCGTATAGGCATCGGTAACGCAGCCTTCACTGGCGTCGCTTACTTGTTTAATGTATTTGTAAAGTACACCTTTGGTGATGGGCGGAGGCAACTGCGTCCAGACTGCTCTTCGGGTAGCCAGCTGCTCATCTGTCAGGTGAACGTTAATAGCGTTGTTTACTGCATCTATAGTGATGATGTCATCATCATGGACCAGTGCGATGTTTCCACCGTCCCATGCTTCAGGAGTGATGTGGCCTACCACAAAACCATGTGTTCCACCAGAAAAACGTCCATCTGTAATCAATGCTACCGATTTACCTAAACCTGCGCCAATAATTAATGAGGTAGGTTTCAGCATCTCAGGCATACCCGGTGCGCCTTTAGGTCCCACTTGTCTGATGACCACCACGTCGCCGCTTTTTACTCTTCCGCTCTGGATACCGGCCATCAGAGATTTCTCTCCGTCAAAAACGCGTGCCGGGCCTGTAAATTTCTCTCCTTCTTTACCGCTGATCTTCGCCACAGAACCTTTGGTTGCCAGGTTACCGTACAACATTTGCAGGTGACCGGTTTCTTTGATTGGATTTTCTATAGGGAAGATGATCTTCTGTGTATCAAAATCCAGATCCACCGCATCAGCCACATTCTCCGCAAGTGTTTTGCCGGTAACGGTGATACAATCACCATGAACCAGTCCAACTTTTAACAGATATTTCAATACTGCAGGCACACCACCAATCTCGTGCAGATCTTCCATTAAGTAATTTCCACTTGGTTTTAAGTCGCCCAATACCGGAGTGTTGTCGCTCACACGCTGAAAATCTTCCAGTTTTAAATTCATGCCAACAGATTTAGCTATAGCAATTAAGTGCAAGACTGCGTTGGTAGAACCACCCAGTACCATCACCGTTACAATTGCATTATGGAATGCTTTTTCGGTCATGATATCAGAAGGAAGGATATTTTTTTCTAAAAGGATGCGGATATACTTTCCGGCATCTGTACATTCCTTCTTTTTCTCGTCACTTGTAGCGGGGTAGGAAGAGCTGTAAGGCAAACTCATACCGAGCGCCTCAATAGCAGAAGCCATGGTGTTTGCGGTATACATCCCACCACAGGCACCTGCACCTGGACAGGCGTTTTTAATTACGCCCTGGAAATCTTCTTCTTCCAGGTTGCCTGCCAGTTTTTGGCCTAAAGCTTCAAAAGCAGATACAATATTTAATGAGGCACCTTTATATTTTCCGGAGTGGATACTTCCACCATATACCATGATCGATGGACGGTTTAAACGGCCCATAGCCATGATCGATCCAGGCATGTTTTTATCGCAGCCGGGAACAGTGATCAGTCCGTCATAATACTGACCCCCACAAATGGTTTCGATAGAATCTGCGATGACATCCCTTGATACCAGGGAGTAACGCATGCCATCTGTACCATTAGACATCCCGTCACTTACGCCGATGGTGCCAAATGTTAAACCTACCATATCATTATTCCAGACACCTTCTTTTACAATTTGAGCAAGATCGTTTAAGTGCATGTTGCAGGTATTTCCATCATAACCCATGCTGGCAATACCGACCTGTGCTTTATCCATATCTGCTTTGGTCAATCCGATCCCATACAACATCGCCTGTGCAGCAGGTTGTGTCGGGTCTTGTGTAAAGGTTTTACTGTATCTGTTGATTTCTGGTGTTTGTGACATATTTAGTTTTGATGTGTTAGGCTTTATATGTTTTGTTTAATTATACTTTAGTCTTTGTTCCCTACTTTTTTAGCTTTGCGCTTAAATAATTACTTCGTAATTCTGTTTTTCTAAAACGAGGCTTTTATAAGTGCGTTGCAGGGTAGCGCCAAGCGTATCCACCCATCTCAGAGGGAATTTGTAATCGTCAACCGAGGCTATTCCGGCAATTTCAGAAGCTGTCCCGCAGAAGAACGCACTATCGGCATGCTTCAGATCGGCTACAGTTAAGTGCTTTTCTATGACTTCAATATCCAGAATATGACATAACTCTATGAGCGTGGCGCGGGTTATTCCAGGCAAAATATGACCGAGCGGAGGGGTAAACAATTTGCCGTTCTTTTCGATAAAGATATTGGCGCCCGGACCTTCCGCAATATGCTGATTCATATCGAGCAATAAGGCTTCATCAAAGCCCCTCTTCTTTGCTTCAGTTGTGGCCAGGATAGAGTTTACATAATTGCCGCTGATCTTAGCTTCTATAGGTGTTGATTTTGGGTTAGGCCTTTCATAACTTGAAATGCAAACCTTTAACTGCTCATGACCAAGGTAAGCTCCCCATTCCCAGGCACAGATCATGATAGATGGTTTTGTACCCCCTATCAGCGACATATTTGGTGCACAATAGATCAATGGACGGATATATGCGTTTTTTAGATTATTGATTTTCAATAATTTATAAGTCTGTTTGATCAGGTCTGTAACGTCCCATGGAAAAGGGATGTGTACCAGCTCAGCAGAATATTTCAGACGTTCAAAATGCTCTCTGGCTTTAAAAATTCTGGTGCCATTATGGGTATTGTATGCTCTTATTCCTTCAAATACAGCATAGCCATAATGTAATGACTGGCCGTATACATCGGCAGTCGTATCAGTTGCTTTTTGAAACTGGCCGTTTAAATAAAGCACTGTATTTGAGTTGAAATATTGCATTTGTTTATAGGTATGTTTTTATATGGTATTTGTTTCATTAAAAAAGCGCCACTTGTGGGGGGCGCTTGCATATATTTTTTGTTAAAAATTCATTTACAGCGCCTTCTCCTTCTGAAGAATCAGAAGAATGACTAGGTTAATAATGACACTAAATAATGCTGTAACTGAACGGTTCATCGTCTTGTTTATTTGTTATTGCTTTATAAATCCAATTTACTCGTTGCTAGTTAAACTATCAATAGCTGAGCAAAAATAATTGAAAAAAAATATAATTTCGTATTTTTATTAATTTTCAGTTCTTAATTCTGTATTGTACGGGTTTTTGGTATGTTAATTGGATGCTCCTATACCAAATATGATTTCGGTATTCGGTATGGTTGTTATGCCAGCATTGTAATTTTTGTCAAATTCTTCCTAAAACTGCCTAAGCCGTCAGAAAAGTTGATTAAAATCAACATTTTTTGTCGGGTATTTTTTTCTTCTTAGGCTAGGCTTATCCCCTCAAAACAAGACCTATAAAAAAAGCCCTTTGAAATTTCAAAGGGCTTCTCAATATGGTGATAAATATTAAGCAACCCCTTCGGCCAAAACAATAATTTTGTTTTTTAAGACCTCAACCACGCCACCTTTAATAATAAAGGTATTATCGCCGGTTTTGCTTTTAATAATTACGGGGCCATCTTCCAAAGTAGAAATAATAGGAGCGTGGTCTCTCAAAATCTGAAAAGAACCCATTGTTCCTGGTACAGTAACTGCCGTTACTTCGCCTTCAAAAACTTTCTTGTCTGGTGTTAATATTTCTAGTGTCATTCTTTTCGTAATTAGTATTTAGTAGTTAGCAGTCAGGCTGTTTCTACTTAACAAATTAATGAGTTAGTACTTAGGCTAGAGATATGATCTATATACTAAGTACTAGCTACTATATACTAGTTTGCTTCAGCTAATAA
Source organism: uncultured Pedobacter sp. (assembly GCA_965650095.1). Lineage (GTDB taxonomy): Bacteria > Bacteroidota > Bacteroidia > Sphingobacteriales > Sphingobacteriaceae > Pedobacter. The sequence goes on from CBFGNP010000237.1 coordinate 6,525, forward strand.
TTTCTTACCTTTTTCAATAGCTTCTTCAATGCTACCTACAAGGTTAAATGCTGCTTCAGGGTATTCATCAACTTCACCATCCATGATCATGTTAAACCCTTTGATGGTATCTT
>CBFGNP010000238.1:0-6636 GCA_965650095.1 uncultured Pedobacter sp.
TTGATGCTCTGATTTGACGCTAACCCCTGAGCGATATAGTCGTTCAAACGATTTTGGGCATTAAGTCCTGATGGAAAGAAGATGATCAGTAACATTACTGCTGACCAGTAAAAGACGGGTAGCTTTTTGATAAAATTAATCATTGTAATAAATTTAAACAGTGTTCAGTATAGTGTTAAAAAAAGGGTTAACCCTTCTCAAGTAGTGAAACAAAACATGCATAGCCATTATCCATAAGTTCCTTGTTGGTCTTGTGTTCAAAACTCATCGTTCTGTCCTTGCAGAAAAGAGCGCAGATGCCATGGGTAGCAGATAGGATCATAAATGTAAGATACTCTGGATCCATGTCTTTAAAGCGGCCAGCCTGTTGGCATTCTAAGACCAAGTCATGTAGGTACTTTATTGCTTCTTTTGCAATCTGGAAACCGCTTTCTTCTGAATTTTTTAATGGCTCTTCTACCAGGAACATGAGGTTATAATAATCTTTATTCTCCTGCGCAAACTGGATGAATGCACGTCCAGAGGCTTTCAGGCGTTCAAACGGATCTATAACCGAATCCAGCACCCGAAGTTGTTTAAGAAGCAGGTTAAAGCCTTCTTTATGGAGTTCCTGGAAGATTTCACCTTTATCCTTAAAATGGAAATAGATCACTCCGGCACTATAGCTGATCTCGGCTGCAATGTTACGCATACTCGTTTGCTCATAGCCATTTTGAAGAAATATTTTTCTCGCACCATCTAATATACGTTGGCGCATTTCTTGCTTCTCTTTTTGCTTTCTTTCTGTAATGCCCATGGATAAAATAATTTGTAAAGATATAACCAGATTTAGGAAATAACTTTTTCATTTGAAACTTCTCATTTTAATTGACGGTACAAATGTATTGAACAGTGTTCAATAAAACAAATATTTTTTTTTAAATGATTGTATATTTTACTTAACCTTGATGATTTTGGTGAAAAGCTAATCATTTAAGATTCAGTATCTCTAACAACATTTAGAGTCTCTTGTTGCACGTCCCTCAATCGAGACTTTTTCAAGGGGGAATTAATTATAACTTTAAGAAGGCTAGCTTACCAACGTTGCTATTAATTTAGAAAGTGGTCTTTGAATTGCGTGGGTGATTTTCCCACTTCTTTTTTAAACAGCCGGGAAAAGTAGGTCGTGTTTTCAAAACCCAGTAAATGCGAAATCTCTGATATATTCAATTCGCCTTCTGCCAATAGATTTTTAGCTTTAGCAATCAGGAAAAGATGGATTAGCTCTAATGTCGTTTTTCCTGTCTCTTCCTTTAGCAGATCGGTTAAATAGCGCGGAGATATATGCAGCTTTTCTGCCATTTGAGAAACAGTGGGAAGTCCAATCTCTTTCGTTTTCCGCTCTTCAAAATTAGCTGCAAGTAATTCGTTGAACTTTGTTACTGTTGAGCCGGATAATTGTGTACGGTTGATAAACTGTCTTTTATAAAAGCGCTGTGCATATTTGAGCATGGCGTCAAGATGACTAACAATGATGGCCTTGCTAAGTTCATCGGTATTATTGTGATATTCTTTATCAATGCTGAAATACAAATTCCAGATGATTTCCTCCTCTGCAGGAGAGAGATGCAAGGCCTCATTCACCTCATAATCGAAATAGCCATATTTCTTAATTTCGTGGTAAAGGATGGTTCCGGGTAAGAAGTCCTGATGGATAATAATCAGAAAACCTTTCTCTTCCAGTTCGATGTTTTTAAAGGCTACTTTCTGGTCGGGTTTTACAAAAGACATCGAGCCACGGTCGTGGTCATATTTTGTTTTCCCATATTGCATGCTGCCCGATTTCAGCTTCTTAAATCCTATGATGTAAAATTCCGAAGAAAATTCGAGTATACTATTTCCGTCGCAGGTGCCTCGCTCACCGTATGCCACACTAAAAAGCGGATGCTCTGGAGGATTAACGCCAAGCGCTTCATGCAGCTCACTTATTTTTTTAAAATAATCCATTTTCAACAGTGATAAAAACAGAACCCAGCAAATCCGGATCCTGTAAAGTTAACTTCCCTTAGCCATGTGCTGCCACAGCAACGTCCTGCCATGATTCCCATGTTTTCAGGCGCTCTTCGTAAGTATATTTTACCCAAGGGTAAGCCGTCTTACCCAGTAGCAACCTCAATGGGGGATTTTCTGTATCCACCAATTTTAGAACTGCTCCGATAGTTGCAATAGGATTGCCGGAATCTTGCTCTCCGGCATGCTCATAAAAATCTTTTCTCATGTCATCGTAAGCAGTTACGTTAGTACTCAGGGCTAGTGAATTGGTACCGAAGAAATCTGTGGAGAAACCAGCCGGTTCCAGTATGGTCACCTTAATGCCAAAACCACTCACTTCGCCGGCCAATGTTTCAGTAAGGCCTTCGACCGCGAATTTCGATGCACTATAAAGGCCCATCAATGATACCGTATTTAGTCCCAGCGCACTTGAAAGCTGAATGATGTGCCCCGATTTCTGCTCGCGCATAATAGGGAGGACCGCCTGTACAGTCCATAAGGAACCCAGTACATTCGTTTCAAACTGCGATCTCACGTCCTGCTCGTTCAACTCTTCAACAGCTCCAACATGCCCGAAACCTGCGTTGTTAATTAACACATCGATACGGCCAAAGTGTTTTTTTGCAATTTCGATCGATTCAAAACTCAACTCTCTATCGGTTACATCAAGTTCTAAGACCAATAGATTTGATGGGAATTCTTTTGCAAGTTCGGATAATGTTTGTGGGTTGCGCACAGCGGCAACAACATTATCGCCACGTTGTAAAAATGCTTCTGTCCAGATCCTGCCGAATCCGCGTGATGCGCCTGTTATAAAAATTGTTTTTGCCATTATATTATTCTTTAATATTTGATGATGACAAAGTTCAATCAATTATTAACAGCTATTGTGATACAAAAGTAGGCAATAATGAAACGTTTCTACGTTTGATCTATATTATGCTCTTTTACCGCTATGCTACGTGAAAGAAAAGTACAGTTCTTACAGACCGATTGCAAAAGTCTGTTTTGCCACATATGCTGTACGGGAAAGGAGCAGCGCTACGGAATCGTGGCTGAAGTTATTTTGATATGATTTACTTAACTGCTGCGAATAACAGTTAAACGCATTATTCTTTTGTGACTACTTTCCTGTGGTTGATTCCCCAATCTTTTAAGGAATATATTATCGGTGTTAAAGTATCTGCATAAGGTTCAAGGGTGTACAGGATTTTAACGGGGTAGCCGTCCAAAATGGTACGCTTTAATAGTTTATGCTGTTCCAGGTCCTTGAGTTCTTTAGCCAGAACTTTAGGGGTTATCCCTGGAATGCTTTCCTGTATGTCTGTAAAACGATCATTACCAACACCCACCGAAATAATGATGGGCAGTTTCCATTTGCCGCTGATTACATCAAGCGCGTCCCTTACCGGCTTCACGGTATTCAAACAGTCACAGTGTTCTTTCTTCTTGGCCATAGTCTCATCCTTTAAACAATATCACTTTCCTTTGGGAAAGTACTATACAAAGGAAAGTAAAATGTGATAACTTTGCAATAATTATTTGAAATAGGCTGGTTGATAAGGACTAATGAAACAATTGAATTTTTTATCTACTAATCAATATGATATGGGAAGACTTCAAGGAAAGGTTACCATAGTCTAATAGCATATTTATAAAAACAAATATTAAAGATACTGAATATGAAAATAGGAATAATAGGTACAGGTGCCATTGGAGGTACAATCGCAAGAAAAATGGTTGCAGTAGGACATCAGGTTTTCGTAACCAATTCGGCTGAATTTGCTGAACTGGAAAAGCGGGCATATGAATTAGGTGCATTGCCTTCGTCCTTAGAGGATCTTGTTAAAGGTAAAGATGTGGTCATACTATCAGTGCCGACCATAGCTATTCACGGCATGTCAAAAACTTTATTTGACCTGATGCCTCAAGATACCATTATAGTGGATACGTCCAACTACTATCCATTCCGCGATGCTGATATCGAGGAAATCAAAAACGGTAAAGCGGAGAGCATGTGGGTTGCTGAACAAATAGGGCGGCCTGTTATTAAAGCATTCAATAATCTGCTGGCAGAAAGCCTTGCGTCTGGGGGGACACCTAAAGGTGCACCAGGGCGTATAGCAATGGCTATATCAGGACATGATCCAAAAGCAAAAGAAATTATATCCGGACTTATCAATCAAGCAGGCTTTGATGTGGTTGATGCTGGAGATTTGGAAAGTTCATGGAGACACCAGCCAGGAACTCCGGCCTATTGTACAGAATTAAATGTATCGGACCTGAAACAGGCACTCAATGATGGCGTGAGGGAAGTTGCTGCTCAAATTAGGGATTCTGCTGTGATTAAACTATTCGCTGAACGCACTACTCAACCCTCACATGAGGAGATAGTGGAATTTAACCGCTCCCTATTTCCTAAAAATCCAAAATCGGAGTAATTGGAGGTACAGTCATAGCTGAAATTAATTTGCCACCGTAAACCTAAATTATATTGTTAATTGATAGGCCGGCGAAGCAATCTTGCAACGATCGCTATAGCGTGCGCTTTAAGATTAGCTTCGCTGAGCACTGTGTGGTTCCCGCCTGCGCGGGAAAGACGATCGCCCTACTGGAATCTGTCAATGATAGCGTAGTCGAAGACCTGTTTTTCGATATATTAAAAGCAATCGACTCTGCTACCATTGATGTCTTTCCATAATAGTCTAATTTTCAATCAATTGTAGATTAAGTTCGTTTGCTTTCTTTTGAAGGAAAATGATCTGTTGTTCTTTTAATTTTTCTTGATATCTCTTTACTCCCTGTTCAACATAATCCATCCCTTTATCAAATATTCTATAATAAAGTTCCGCTAATTTTCTTGCGGTAGCTTTTATAGCTATGCCGGAACCCTTTTTTGCTTTAAGTCTTCTGGCAAATGCTCCCAGTCCTGGCTGTTTGCTTAACAGTATAGATTGGGCTGCCTGTTTAAATATTTGCCCCGCTCTGGTTAAAGGTTTTTTCTTACTTCTTTTATTCATCTTTCCTGACTGATGCTTACCTGGCGCCAGTCCCAACCAGGAAACAAAGTTTTTTATTGAAGGCCACTGCTTAATATTGTTGCCAAGTTCAGCCGTAAGCCTCATTAAACTGTAATCTGTTAAACCTGGTAAGGTGGTCGGGTTTGCTCCATGAATTCCTAATAATAATTGGTGTAGTTGATCAATATTTGGCTTATTATGGCGGATTGGTTTGACCGGATGCCCGTCTTTGTAATCTTTATTGGAAGAATTATTATAATCCTGAAGGACTTTTCCTGTTTCTATATCACATTTGGAAACCTGATCAATATAAAACATATATCCATCATAGGCCTGCTGAAGTTCGAAAAGGTATTCTTCTTTGTAATTGCCTTCAAGAGCGAGCAAAATATCTTTTCCCTTGTTCTTGATTAAGGATGTGGTACAGCATGCCAAAAGTTTTTCAGGGTTCCGTTCTCCTTCAAGAATAGCCTGTATCATTGCCATTCCACTGGCACTATGGGTTTGTGAAAGCACTTCCGGCAGCCTTATGTTCATCAGGGTTAGGGCTTTCTGCATATGCTGAACGTGGGAGGAGGCCATCTGTAGCTTATCTTCCCGCATCCGGGTATAAACCCTCAGTTTTCTTACAATATCTTCAGGAACAAAACTTTTGCGGAGTAACCCGTAGCTAAAGAGCTGCTGAATCCACTGACAGTCCTGGACATCGGTCTTTCTGCCCGGAAGGTTTTTGCTGTCGGCTGGGTTTACCAGCGTAACCTCAAACCCATCAGCCTCTAAAACATCATAAAGGGTAATCCAATAAACGCCCGTAGCTTCCATGGCAACATGGGTTATTGAACATTCTTTTAGATAGGCACTCAATTCCTTATAACAGGAAGTAAAAGTACGGAAGTTCCTCACTGATTGGTTTTCGACAGAAGCATAAATCTTTTCACTCCCAATATCAATGCCTGCACTATTGGGATAAATTTTGCTTAAAACATTCATATCCAATAACATATTTTTTTTAGGAAGATAAGCTCAACGTATTTCAGATAAGGATATTACTACCATGCGGGATATCAAACGATTCACCAATATTGATTACTATTATACGCTAAAACAAAGCTCAGGGACAGGTTAATGCGCTATTAATGCGACTGTTATGCTGCTTATCCTCCTTAACTCTCTATAAAGTTAACGTCATTTATATTGATTTTTATAAAATAAATTACCCTCAGGGTGACATCTTTTTGCGATTTATCCCTTAACTTAATGACATTGGGGCAACGCTGCAACCGAGGCTAAATGGTAAAACAGTTTTTTATTTTCGGGATCGTAGCGTGCACAAACCCTTGTTACTAAAACCGCATTGGAACGGATGCCGATTTTCCTTCAAAATTGGCAGGAGGGAAAGGAGCGGGAATGAAACTGCCAAAAACTGCTGCACTTTCATTTTCTAATTATAAAAATTACCATTAAAATGTGTTTAATTTCGGTTGGTGAGACATCAAACTGATAGATTATCAGCTGATTTCCGTATGGAGCGAAAGACCTGTACAAAACAATAAATTTCTTCCCTTTTTACGCTTTTACGCTTCGC
>CBFGNP010000239.1:0-6628 GCA_965650095.1 uncultured Pedobacter sp.
GCTTTTTGCCATTTGCACATATTGATCACCTGCACCCGGATGCAGCAATCGCTATTGCCGCAGCTAAAGATGGGGAACGTATTACTAAAGAATTGTTTAACGGAACAATTGGCTGGGTGCCATGGCAAAAACCTGGTTTTGAGCTGGGTCTGATGCTTCGCCAGTGCCTGGATGAAAATCCTGGTATCAGAGGTATTATGTTAGGTTCCCATGGCTTGTTTACCTGGGGCAATACCGCTTACGAGAGTTATATCAATACGCTTGAGGTTATCGAGAAGTGTGCAGAATACCTGGAAGAAAACTATGGCAAAAAAGGTCCCGTATTTGGTGGCCGGAAAATAGAAAGCGCAGAAAAGGAACAACGGAACAAACAGGCTGCGGCTATCGCTCCGGTATTGAGAGGTTTCTGCTCAAGCGAAAGACATATGGTTGGTCATTTTACCGATGATGCCAGGGTATTGGAATTTATCAATTCTAATGATCTTGATCGCCTTGCACCATTAGGTACAAGCTGTCCTGACCACTTTTTACGCACCAAGATCAGTCCGCTGGTATTGAAACTGGAGCCTAATGAAGATCTTACTGACATTAAATCATTAAAGGAAAGATTAGCGCCTGAATTTGAAGCTTACAGAAAAATGTATGCTGAATATTACAATTCATGCAAACACAGCAATAGCCCTGCAATACGCGATGCCAATCCCGTAATTATTCTTTATCCAGGTATCGGAATGTTCTCTTTTTCGAAAGACAAACAAACTGCCAGGGTAGCAGCGGAATTCTACACCAATGCCATCAACGTAATGAAAGGCGCAGAAGCCATTTCTGAATACACTTCTTTACCGAGACAGGAAGCGTTTAACATTGAATATTGGTTGCTGGAAGAAGCGAAGCTGCAAAGAATGCCTAAGCCGAAACCGCTTTCAGGAAAGATTGCCCTGATTACCGGAAGTGCTGGTGGTATTGGAAAGGCTATTGCCCGTAAGTTTGTAGAAGAAGGCGCCGTAGTGGTGCTGAACGATATGAATGCCGAACGTTTGCAAGGTGCCGGAGAGGAGTTTACCGCTAAATTTGGTAAGGACAGCTATGCGACTGCGGTGCTGAACGTAACCAGTGCTGAAGATATTGCTGCCGCCTTTGATGTTGCTGCGCTTGCTTTTGGCGGTGTAGACATTGTGGTGAACAATGCTGGTCTTTCGATCTCAAAAACCATAGCAGACCATACTGAAAAAGATTGGGACCTGCTATATGATGTACTGGTAAAAGGTCAGTTCTTTATCACCCAGGCCGCTGCGGCAGTCATGCAGAAACAGGAAATAGGTGGCGATATCCTAAACATTGTGAGCAAAAATGCGCTGGTTAGCGGGCCAAATAATGCAGGTTATGGTAGTGCTAAGGCTGCTCAGCTGCACCTAAGCAGATTGAATGCTGCTGAACTGGGTGCAGACGGTATACGTGTAAATGTGGTTAACCCAGATGCAGTGATCAGTGATAGCAACATCTGGGCCGGTGGCTGGGCTGAAGGTCGTGCAAAAGCTTACGGAATTACCGTTGCTGAGTTGCCTGCTTATTACGCAAAGCGTACCTTGCTGAATGAAATAATTTTGCCGGATGATATTGCCAATGCTTGCTTCGCTTTTGTGGGTGGACTGCTAAACAAATCAACCGGTAATGTATTAAATGTGGACGGTGGTGTAGCTAATGCCTTTGTCCGTTAAAAAAATAAGAAATGAAACTAGAAAATCATCAGATAGAATCACACAATAGCGAACTTTTGCCTAAACATCAGCGTAAGCTGGCTTTTGTTACAGACGAAGTTGCAAATGCACAGGAAATCATTCAAAAGCTGGTTGATTTCCAGATTGGAATTCCAAGTTGGGCACTGGGTACTGGAGGAACACGTTTCGGACGCTTTTCTTCAGGTGGTGAACCCCGCAATATCGAAGAGAAAATTGAAGATATAGGCCTGCTGCATAAACTGAATGCAGCAAGTGGATCAATCTCGCTGCATATTCCCTGGGATACCGCAGATAATGTACCTGCCATTAAGGCACTGGTTGCACAGCACGGCTTAAGTTTTGATGCCATGAACTCTAATACGTTTCAGGATCAGGCCAACCAGCCATACAGCTATAAATTTGGCTCTTTGCAGCATGTAGATAAAGCCGTAAGAAAGCAGGCAATTGAACACAATATTGAGGTGATCCGCCAGGGGGTGGAACTGGGTTCTAAAGCACTTACCGTGTGGTTGGCCGATGGTTCGTGCTTTCCGGGACAACTGAACTTCAGAAAAGCCTTCCAAAACACGTTGGAAAGTCTGCAGGAAATATATGCGGCTTTGCCGGCCGACTGGAAAGTATTTGTTGAGTACAAAGCTTTCGAGCCAAACTTCTATTCTACAACAGTTGGCGACTGGGGACAATCTTTATTGTATGCTACTAAACTGGGGCCTAAAGCCTTTACCTTGGTAGATCTTGGTCACCATTTGCCAAATGCAAATATCGAGCAGATCGTTTCCTTGTTGCTGATGGAAGGAAAACTGGGCGGTTTCCATTTTAACGATTCTAAATACGGTGATGATGATTTAACCGCAGGCAGCATGAAACCTTACCAGCTGTTCCTGATCTTCAATGAACTGGTTGAAGGAATGGACGCACGTGGTATGAACCATCGCGAAGATCTGGGCTGGATGATCGATGCATCTCATAATGTTAAGGATCCCCTGGAAGACCTTTTGCAATCTGTTGAAGCCATTATGCTCGCTTATGCACAGGCATTATCAGTAGATCGTGCAGCATTGCAACAGGCACAGGCCGAAAACGATGTTGCCCGTGCACAAGAAGTCCTTCAGCAGGCATTTCGTACAGATTTGCGCCCACTGGTAGCGGAAGCTCGTTTGCGCGCAGGTGCAGCCTTAGCGCCGCTTGAGCTGTTCAGGAATAGTAATGTAAGACAAGAATTGATAAAAAGCCGTGGTTTAAAAACTGTAGCAACTGGATTATAATTAATGGGATTAAAGATGAAGCCGACTCCTGTAATAGCTGTGGTTGATGTAGGTAAAACAAATAAGAAACTGTTTCTCTTTGATGAACAGTATAAGATTGTTTTCGAAAGATCGGCCAGGTTCCTGGAGACAGTTGATGAGGATGGAGACCCTTGCGAGAACCTGGAAAGCTTAAGGCTGTCAATTTTTGATTCCCTTAGGGAAGTGTTTAAAAATCCTGCCTTTGAGGTAAAGTCCATCAATTTTGCGACCTATGGGGCCAGCTTTGTGTACATCGATGAGGATGGCAAACCGCTGGCGCCACTTTACAATTACCTCAAGGAATATCCGCAGGCTTTGCTGGATCAGTTTTACAATACTTATGGTGGAACAGCTGAGTTTTCCAACCGCACGGCCTCCCCGGTTCTTGGAAGCCTGAACTCGGGAATGCAGCTCTACCGCATAAAGTATGAAAAGCCTGAGCTGTTTAAGCAAATAAAGTATGCGCTTCACCTTCCGCAGTACTTAAGTTATCTGATTTCCGGAGAGGCCTATTCTGATATTACGAGTATAGGATGCCACACCAACTTGTGGGATTTTACAAAAAATGATTACCATGAATGGGTTAGAAAAGAAGGTATTATCGATAAGCTGGCACCCATTGTGGCTTCTGACAGTGTGATACCGGCTGCCTTCCCAGGCAATAATTATGCAGTGGGACCTGGTTTTCATGATAGTTCGGCCGCATTGGTTCCTTACCTGGTTAATTTCCATGAACCTTTTGTGCTGCTTTCTACCGGTACATGGTGCATCAGCTTAAATCCATTCAATTCCACTCCGCTTACTGCTGAAGAACTCGAGAACGACTGCCTTTGTTATCTGCAGTACGAAGGTAAGCCCGTGAAAGCCTCGCGGCTTTTTGCTGGATATGAACATGAGCAGCAGGTGAAAAGAATTGCGGCACACTTTGGTACAGATGTAATTGCGTATCGCTCCGTTCCATTCGATCCTAAGCTGATCGAGCAGATCAAGCTGATGAATAAAGGAACTGAGCTTACCGAAGAGATCTCCAAAGGTCTGAAAGAATCTCCTTTTGCAAAAAGGGATCTCCATGCTTATCCTTCAGCTATAATGGCTTATCATCAGCTGATCTTGGATCTGGTAAATCAGCAATTCATTTCAACGAGCAGGGTGCTTAATGGGACAGAAGTAAAACGGATATTTGTAGATGGCGGCTTTAGCAAGAACTCGATATTTATGAACTTACTCGCCACTGCTTTCCCGGAGTTGGAGGTGTTTGCTGCATACATGGCGCAGGCCACAGCGGTTGGTGCAGCGCTGGCGATCCATAAATCCTGGAACACAAAAGCTTTACCTAATGATATCATTGAATTGAAATATTATGCCGGGGGAACCGTTTTATACTAAATTAGTGCTATATTAATCTTTAGAGCCGGTATGCCGCCGGCTCTATTGGTTTAAAATAAAACCTAGCGCATAATAGAACGAATGAAGCCAGTGCCATTTTCTGAATATATCCAGGTTGATGAATATTCCTCAACGCCCAAATACTTACAGCTGACGAATTCCATTCTGAGCGCCATAGAATCCGGTAAAATTCAAAAGGATTATTTGCTGCCCTCGATCAATGAGCTAAGTTATGAGCTGGAAATATCCAGAGATACGGCCGAAAAGGGCTATAAATACCTGAAAAAAATTGGTGTCGTGGGTTCAGTGCCAGGTAAGGGATATTACATCATCAGTACTGATTTCCGACGGACGCTAAAGATCTTCCTGCTTTTCAATAAGCTCAGCGCTCATAAAAAGATTATTTACGATGCTTTTATAAAGGCTCTAGGGGATCATGTGGCTGTAGATTTTTATATCTATAATAACGATTTTAACCTCTTCAAAAAACTCCTTTCTAATAAAAAGGAAGACTATTCTCATTATGTGATCATTCCGCATTTCATGGAAGGGCACGATCATGTGCATGAAGTGATCAATCTGATCCCCAAAGAAAAACTGGTGATATTGGATAAGCTGGTTCCAGGTGTAAGCGGGGAGTATGCTGCGGTTTATGAGAACTTCGAAAATGACATTTATAATGCCCTGGACCAGGCCCGGGATCATTTAGGGAAATACCATACCATTAAGATCATTATGCCAAAGCGGAGTTACTATCCAATTGAAATCCTGAAAGGGTTTTATCGCTTTTGCCAGCAATATGCCTTTACACCAAAGGTCGTAAATCAGGTGATGACAGAAGAAATCCTGGAGGGCGAAGTGTACATCAACCTGATGGAAGATGATCTGGTGGTGCTTATTGAAAGGATCATTAACCTCAAACTAAAGCTGGGAAAAGATGTTGGGGTGATCTCTTATAATGAAACGCCTTTAAAGAAGATCATTTTAAATGGAATTACAACCATATCCACAGACTTCAGGCAAATGGGGGAGATGACGGCTAAGCTTATACTCGAGAATTCCAAGGAACATCTTGAAGTGCCCTTTCATTTGACACTGAGGGCTTCTTTGTAACGCGATCTATCATATCCGACCGCTTACTGATTCATAATGCATCGAGTTGCACTTCGGTAGCTAAAATTGTAATATTATCCATTTTTGGTTTATTTGATACAAATTTACTTGCTGAAAAAGTGGTTGTTTTGAAATCTTTCAGCCTATTAATATAGCTGATTTCGCTGTATGGGACGCGTTATCGGCTTTAAAAAGATTGGGTAGTGGTTTGTTGAAACATTGCCCACTGCAACAAGGCTTATAGGTAGTAGAAGAAAATTGTCCATTATTTCCCTAAAAAGGTCTATTTTTTTAGCGCCTTTATATCTACAATATTGTATCGTCAATAATATAACCAAATATTTAAACCAATCTCAACTAAACAGATATGAAAAAAGCTATACTCATTTTTACATGGGTATTCTCCCTTCTGCTTTTCCACAAAGCAATGGCGCAGACTGTAAATATCCGGGGAAAAATCACTGAAGAAGGTATGCCTTTGCCTGGCGTAGGTATTAAAGTGAAAAACTCCAAGGTGTCTACATCAACAAATTCGAATGGGGAATTCTCAATCCAGGCTTCCGGGACAGATATTTTGGTGCTCACCTTTGTGGGTTATAAAACAAAGGAAGTACCCATAAACGGCCGTAGTTTTATTGCTGAGGTTATGGAAGTCGGCAAGCAGCAGCTGAATGAAGTTGTGGTGGTTGGTTATGGTGAACAGAAAAAGATCACCACTACGGGGGCCATTTCTTCTGTGTCTGGTGAGGACCTGGTAAGGGCACCGGTTGCGGGCATCAGTAATGCCTTGATAGGCATGGCACCCGGCTTGCAGGCCGTTCAGAATTCAGGTGAATTTGGCAGTGATAAAGCGACGATTTATATCCGCGGGATGGCTACACTGAATTCGACAGGAAGGGACCCGCTGATTATGATAGATGGTGTGGAAAGGGATACCTATAATAACCTGGACCCCAATGAAATTGAGTCTGTCAATATCCTGAAGGATGCCTCTTCTACTGCTGTATTTGGTGTGCGGGGTGCAAATGGCGTAATCCTCATCACTACTAAGCAAGGAAAAATAGGTAAACCTAAGCTGAATTTTACCAGCAATGTGGCAGCCAT
>CBFGNP010000240.1:0-6625 GCA_965650095.1 uncultured Pedobacter sp.
GTGGCAGACTGTGTCGCATTCGACTTTGCCTTTGCGGCATAAGCATTGGTTTTAGCTGCTTTTATGGCCTTGCTGATCTCTTTTTCTTTTAGCCGATCAGCCGTTCCAGCGACAATCACGGCTGCGGCCTCAATAGGGGGAGTTGTGACGGTATCCGCAGGTGCAATGGTTACCTCTACCTTTTTAGCTCTGCCCGCCAGTTCTTTCTGATGGTTACTTTCACGCATCCAGAACATAATGCTTACGGCGATAAACATTACCGCAGCAGCCGCAGCAATACTTAAGCGCTGCCAGGTAACTACCGAGGTCTTTTTGATGCTTTGATGCTCAGCAATCCTTTCGTGCAGTTGCTTTTGAAGGAGAGACATAGATTGCAGCGAACGTCTCGGCGATTCGCTTAAACCCGCCAAAGCTTCGGCCACAAAAGGATCTTCCAAAGCCTCACGCTCTACCCTGTTCATGGTTTTTGCATCGAGCTTACCGTCAAGGTAATCCTCTAAAATTCCTATATCTAACCAATCCTTATTCACTATTGTTCTTTTCTATACAATTTTTCAGGTTTCTTTTGCCGTTCTGGATATAGCTCTTCACTTTTAGCAGTTCATAGCCGGTAATGTCGGCCACCTCTTTGTAGCACTTTTCCTGAAGATAAAACAGATCCACACTTACACGCTGCTCCTCCGGGAGCGTTTCCATACACTTTTCCATAACGGTTAGCTGCCTTTCTTTTGTATGATCTATATCAAGATGCACAAAATCGGTATTTTCCACAAAAGTCTCTTCAATTGAAACAATCGTATTCTTTGATTGCCTGCGGAGCGCCATTAAGCAATGGTTCCGGGTCAGTACATGCAGCCAGCTTTTAAAGTTCTGCACTTCATGGATCTTTAGCTTTACAACCAGCTCCTCAAAGATCTGCATCACCGCATCCTTGCTTTGCTCTTCGTCCTTCAGGTATTTTAAACAAACCCCAAATACCAGGTGCATATACTTGTTATAAAGCGTACCCAACGCCTCCAGGTTGCCGCTATTTTTATAGTGTGCAATTAAGGTGGCATCATCCTGCTCCTGTATCCTGGCGCTATTTTTTATAAATTTCAAAAGACGTTTAAGGCATAATTTGCTCAAGTATAAAAATATTTTCCGACACTGTTGTGGAAATTCTGCAAAGCTGACATCATTTTAAAAAAAAGAAGATATGAAGCGATTATTCCTACCCTTGTTTCTGCTGATATTTATAGGCTTCCAGGCAAGCCGCGCATCAGCCAAAGTAATTACCGGCACGGTAACCGATAAAAGCGACGGAAAAACGATACCCGGAGTAATTGTCAGTACTGACGACAGCAGAAAATACACGGTAACAGACAAAAATGGAAAATATAGTATTTCAGTGGTTGATGGTGTCAGCACCTTACATTTCTCATTCATCGGCTATAAAACGTTAACGGTAAAAATTGGGAGGTCTGCAATAATAAATGTGGCGCTGGAAGACGATGGCCAGCGAATGAATGAAGTTGTGATCGTTGGTTACGGTACACCCGAGAAAAAGGAACAGACTGCAAGTAATAACAGGGTGGGCAATGCATTTGCGGGAAAAGTTGCAGGAATTCAGATAAGGGGTATGAGCAAACCGCTCTATTCCCCTATGCCGACGGAGCATTATGCTTCCATTTCAGAAAACGGTTTTCAAAACCCGTATAAAAATCCGTTATCCACATTCGCTGTAGATGTAGATGCGGCCTCTTACAGTAACGTCAGACGCTTTATAAACAACGGCGGGCTCCCTCCCAAAGATGCAATACGCGTAGAAGAAATGATCAATTACTTTGATTACGAATATCCCCAGCCAAAGGGTAAGGATCCGGTAAACATCATTACAGAAATTGCCAGCGCTCCATGGAACCCGGACCACAAACTGGTACAGATTGGATTGCAGGGCAGGAAAATCGCGGCAGACAACCTCGCTGCGTCCAATCTGGTGTTCCTGATCGATGTGTCTGGTTCTATGAACACGCCCAATAAGCTTCCACTCCTGGTTTCCTCATTTAAACTGCTGACCGATCAGCTGCGCCCTGATGACAAAGTAGCTATTGTAGTGTATGCAGGAAGCTCGGGCCTGGTCTTGCCCTCAACAACCGGAAATGACAAGGCTAAAATTAAAGACGCCTTAAACGGGTTAAGCGCAGGAGGATCAACTGCAGGCGGAGCAGGGATCGAACTTGCTTATAAAATTGCCTCACAAAACTTCATTAAAGAAGGAAATAACAGGGTAATACTGGCAACAGATGGAGATTTTAATGTAGGTGCCTCAAGTGACAGGGATATGCAGTCACTGATCGAAGAAAAACGGAAAACAGGAATATTTTTAACGGTACTGGGCTATGGAATGGGCAATATTAAAGACAGCAAAATGGAGATCCTGGCTAATAAAGGCAACGGTAATTATGCTTATATAGATAACATCAGTGAGGCCAGAAAAGTCCTGATTAATGAATTTGGCGGCACCTTGTTTACCATAGCAAAGGACGTAAAATTACAGGTTGAGTTTAATCCTGACAAAGTACAGGCCTACCGGTTGATTGGTTATGAAAACAGGTTGCTGGAAGACAAGGACTTTAATGACGACAAAAAAGACGCCGGAGAGATGGGCGCCGGCCATACCGTAACGGCCTTATACGAAGTAATCCCGACTGGTATAAAAAGCAATTTTGCCGGTTCGGTTGATGATCTGAAATATCAGGAAAATAAAAAAATCAGGAACGGCAGCAAAGAAATGCTCACGGTAAAATTGCGTTATAAGGAGCCTGATGGAAATTCCAGCAAGCTAGTACAGGAGGCTGTTGTTGATCGTTCGGCGCCTTTTGAAAGTGCAAGCGACAACTTTAAGTTTGCGGCAAGTGTGGCGGAGTTCGGAATGTTGCTGAGGGGATCTGACTTTAAACAAAGTGCTTCATTTGACCATGTGATCCGCACCGCCTCGCAGGCGATGGGAGCAGATCGCGAAGGCTATAGGTCTGAATTCATCAAGCTCGCCAAATCGGCCAGCTTAATGGCAGAAGATTTACTATCTTCGATGAAAAAATAAACACATCAACAAATGAAACGCATAAACCTTATTTACCCCACCCTTTTACTTTGCTTTTTAATGATTACTCCCTCTGCTCAGGCGCAGTTTAACCTGGGAAACGTCCTAAAGAAAATAACGGGTGGGGGAACGGCCGCTGGTACGCCAAGCACACTGGAAATTGCATCGGGCATAAAACAGGCTTTAGAGATAGGAACATCACACGGGGCTGACCTGCTTTCAGCAAAAGACGGATTTATGGGTAATTTGGCTGTAAAGATCCTCTTTCCACCGGAAGCACAAAAAGTTGAGAAAACCTTACGCGCGGTCGGCATGGGCAAACTGGCAGATAATGTAGTTCTAAGCTTAAATCG
Source organism: uncultured Pedobacter sp. (assembly GCA_965650095.1). Lineage (GTDB taxonomy): Bacteria > Bacteroidota > Bacteroidia > Sphingobacteriales > Sphingobacteriaceae > Pedobacter. Next base: position 3,439 of record CBFGNP010000240.1, read on the forward strand.
TGCTGCAGAAGATGCCGCGAAGGAAGCAAAGCCGATATTTATTGCTGCAATTAAGCAAATGACCATTGCAGATGCAACCAATATCTTGCTTGGCAGTAAAGATGCGGCAACCAATTATTTTAAAAAAGTGACCACGGCGCAGCTGATGCAAAAATTTAAACCAGTGATCAATACCAGCCTGGCTAAAGTTGGCGCCACGAAACATTGGGGAAATGCAGCCAGTCAATACAATAAGCTGCCCCTGGTTAAACCAGTCAACACAGACCTGTCTGAATATGTAGCCCAAAAAGCCATTGACGGAATGTTTATCCAGGTTGCACAGGAGGAACTTAAGATCAGAGATAACCTTGGATCGAGGTCTACTTCACTCTTACAAAAGGTGTTTGGCTATGCGGATAAGAATAAATAATTCTACATTTATCCATTCCGGTTTATATAAAAAAATCATTAACCAAACGTTATTTCTCATTGTCTTCAGCGCGTTAACTTCCGGATCACTTTCATATAAAATTGAAAATCATATATTTGCTGGCATAGTAATTTTTTAAACCTCAAATTATGGCAAGGAAGGGGGACAAAACCACCATCATCTTTGTAAGCAAATATCAGAACTCCAATAAACCCATACAGGTTTCAAGTGCCTTGGTACAACATTGGAAAAAATATGCCCTGGGATTAATCAGCTGTTTTATTTCCTTATTGGGAATTGTGTTTTATCTGTCTTATACGAACGCTTCGGTCCTGTCATCTAAAAACCAGCTTGTCAGAGAATTATTAAGAAGCAAAAAACAATCTTCCTATTCAGATACCTCAGCAATTAAGCAATACTATGAATCTATCGATAAAAAGTTGGCGGTCATCAATAGATATTTAAAAGCAAGGGGAGTAAAAAGCATTCCTAAAAACGAAGGCGGCGAGCGGGGTTCTGATCTTTTATCTGCAGAAGAAATAAACGAATTTTATAACAACTATCTTAATAAGATGGTCAGACATGTAGCTTTTACCCCAATGGGCTATCCACACTTTGGAGTGATCACTTCGGGTTATGGGCATCGTGAAAATCCTTTTACGGGTGAAAATGTAGAAAGCCACAAAGGGTTGGATATCAGAGGCCGGTATGGCGAAATTGTGAAGAGTACCGCAAGCGGAAATGTTATTTTTGCAGGCCGCAAAGGCGGTTATGGGAAGTGTATTATCATTGATCACAGAAACGGCTTCGAGACCTATTACGGGCATCTTTCCAGCATACTGGTTAGGGAAGACCAAAGCGTGAACGCAGGTGACGAAATTGGGAAGATCGGCTCTACAGGAAGATCCACCGGTCCGCATCTGCACTATGAAATTCATAGAAACGGAAAAATAATTAATCCAAGATCGTTTTTAACACTGGAATAAATGTTTAAGAAAAACAAACAAATTCAAATCATGGACATCAATCAACAGGAAATTTCTACGTTAATCGGAGAAGGCTTTATGTTTACCGGTGACCTTACAGGTAAGTCTGTAGTAAGAATTGATGGCAAAATAACCGGCAATATTAATGTTGAAAATGGCATTATCTTAGGTGAAAAAGGAGTAATTGTTGGTGATATTCAAACTACCTCAGCGATTATTTATGGAACGGTGAACGGAAATGTGAAAGTTAGCCAGCTGGAAATAAAAAAAACGGGGAAGGTTAATGGCGATATCAGGACAGAGACACTGGAAATTGAATTCGGTGCACAATACAATGGCAAACTGGAAATGAAACAGTTGATACAGGCCGAAGCTGAAGAGAAAACAGTCTGAATTTCACAATCCTGATTAAAAAGATTACTTTTATGCAGTAAATAGTAACAACATAAAAGTATATTGGATTTTAAAGATTTTAATTTTAACCCTGACCTACTAGAAGGGTTATTAGCAATGGGGTTCCGCAATGCAACCCCAATCCAGGAACAGGCAATTCCACTTATTTTAGATAAGAAAGATTTAATTGCCTGCGCACAAACGGGAACAGGAAAAACAGGCGCCTACCTTTTACCGATCATGAATATGATTGCTGGTACAGCCGAACGTCATAACAACACCCTGATATTGGCCCCGACAAGAGAGCTTGCCCAGCAGATCGACCTGCAGGTAGAGGCCCTGTCGTACTTCACCAATATTAGTTCCTTGACTGTTTATGGCGGAGGAGATGGCATTGCTTATGAACAGCAGAAACGGTCCATGCGCGAAGGGGTAGACCTCATTATCGCTACTCCGGGCCGGCTGATCTCACACCTCTCATCGGGCGTCCTGAAACTTGACCAGCTGCAGCACCTGGTGCTGGATGAAGCAGACAGAATGCTGGATATGGGTTTTTACGATGACATTATGCGAATTGTAAGTTATCTGCCCCAGGTTCGGCAAACGGTTATGTTTTCGGCGACCATGCCACCAAAGATCAGGAAACTCGCAGCAACCTTATTAAACCATCCTGAACAGATTAGCCTGGCTATTTCAAAACCTGCAGAAGGAATATCACAGCAGGTATATATGGTCCATGATGAGCAAAAGGTTCCGCTATTGAGCAGTCTCTTAAAAACCGATGTTTATAAGAGCATCATCGTTTTTGCGTCGACCAAGGAAAAAGTGAAAAATCTGGGTAAAGTGTTCAGAAATTTGGGGCTTAAAGCAGAAGCCTTTCACTCAGACCTGGGCCAAAAGGAAAGAGAAAGCATTTTACTGAAGTTTAAAAACAAACAATTGCCGATACTTATTGGTACTGATGTTTTAAGTCGCGGTATTGATGTAGAAGGCATAGACCTGGTGGTGAATTTTGATGTACCACACGATGCAGAAGATTATGTGCACCGTATCGGGCGCACGGCCCGTGCTGCGACTAAAGGTACCGCCATTACGCTCGTTAATCAAAGGGATAAACGCAAGCTGGCCAGCATTGAGAAATTGATCGAAAAAGAGGTGGAAAGAATGCCATTACCTGAACATCTTGGTGAAGCTCCGTTAGAAACGGCAGCTACTTCTTCTTCACATTCAAAAACCCGAAAGTCTGACACGAATAAGCCTAAGCGTAAATTCTGGAAGAAAAAACCGAGCAAGCAGGCTGGCGTATAGCCAAACAATGTAATTTGAGTAGGGAGTAATTCTATTTTTGTATCTTTATGCTATGCAGAATCTTCCTCCTCTAGCCGACCGTATGCGTCCA
>CBFGNP010000241.1:0-6621 GCA_965650095.1 uncultured Pedobacter sp.
CGGGTGGCACTACTTCTGAAACTGATCTTGTCTTAAAAACAGCATTGAAACCCTTAACATTTGATGAACTCGCGACACCATGTTCAACAGCACCCTGAATATAATTGTTATTCTGCTTTTGATTTAAAACAGCAAAAGCGGATACACCAAGATTGGTATAGAACTTCTTCGTCAGGTAATACTTAATGCCCAGGGGAATATCTATCCCCACAAGATTCGCGTCAACAGACTCCAGGCTTTTTGTATCATTAACCACAGCCATTGTTGCAGGCGAATTCATCATGCCCTCGCTGCCCCCTCCCGTGCTTTTTGACGCGGTCAATTCATTATAGGAAATGCCTGAACTGATGGAAACCTTGTCAGATAAAGCATAGCCCATGCTTAGTCCATAGCCCATATTTATTTTTTTACCGTTGCCAATAGAGGGTGCAATCATTAGCCCCATTGCCCATTTATCCGCTTTTTTGGGACTTATCTTTGCGGCAGCCAATGCCCCATTGGCTTTTACTTCTTCGTTCAGAAAATCCTGAAAACTGCGTGCCGGCTTATCCCTTGCAGGCAGCTGTACGTCAACCGTTTTTTTAGCAATCGCCGACAAGTCCGGAACTATCGATATTATAGTTGTACTGCCCGCAATCAGGTTATTGCCGGAAATGATTTCCTCAGGTTGAACAGGAGTATCTGAAACGCGGGCTGCAACAGGCGCTGTTGGCCCGACAGATTTGCCCATTACAATTAAAGGGCTGTTCACCATGTTGTTATTTTTCCTTTGTTGAACTATATTTTTATTTTCTGAGACTTCGGTATTCAATTTTTTTACCACATCCCCGGGCGCACTGACCTTCGGAAGCAGCTCGCCCAGGATACCGGCACCAGGCTTATCCAGATTTGCTTTGATCTGCTGTTTGGGTAAAGGATCAGCTGTTTTTGGCGCGGTAAAAAATACAGCGTACCCTATTAAAAGTGCCGCAGCGGCACTACCTAAACCTGCGAGCCAGGGCCATCCTATTGTCTTCCTGTCTTTTTTGTTAAAACGCTCCCATGCACCAGGAAGATAGGCTTCCTCGTGTTCCGTCAAACTTTCCTTTATGTGAGCAAAAAGCTCGTCATCTACCGGTTTCATATTCTTCGGATTTGAATGGTTGTCGGTTCATATGAATTCATCAGGGAGTTTTTATACAGCGTTCTCAACTTATTTTTCGCCCTGGTTAAATAAACCCTGCAGGAGCTTTCGGGGATGTTCATTAATTTCGAGATCTCTTCATGTGAAAAGCCCTCAACCTCATAAAGGTTAAAAATCACCTTATGCGTTTTAGGAAGTTTATTCAGGAGTTTCATGATATCCTGTACATTCAACTGCACTATTGCGTTTAACCCGGTGAGTGGCTGCTGCTCTTCCGGGATATCATCAACGTATAGAAAAGTTTTTCTGCTCCGTAAAAAATCTATCGCCGTCCGGGAAGCAATTCTGGCGATCCAGCCTTTGAAGGCCTTCTGTAACTGATCATCCTGTTTGGGGCTGTTAAACTGCCCGATACTTTTAAACACTTTTATAAAAGTATCATTAACAAGCTCTTCTGCATCATTTCTATCTTCTACATAACGTAAAGTTACGCCCATTAAATAGCCATAGAATGATTTATATACCATCTCTTTACTCTTATTATCGTTCCTCAAACACCCCGCTATAGTGTCCTCAAAGTTGAGCATCCTTTCTTAAGCAATTAAGGGTTAGTTTATACATTCTCCATGGTATACATTCCTTTTTATAGGTTAAACTGCTAACCCTTAAAAAAAGAGGATATCCTGTTATACACAGAACACCCTCTAATATAGGCAGATTATTTGTGTGTGTAAATTGCTGCGCCTAATTTTAAACTGTCTATCGCTGCAGTTGAAATTCCTTTTGCATAGACGGTATAGATCTTACCTTTCTCGATCTTAATATTTGGGATCGATGTTTTAAAGGTTGAACCTTCGTTGATATCAAAGGTTATGCTTTCCCCCGGATCGACTGCTGAAAAGCTGGTATACTCATAAAAGGCCTTGTTGGTAAACAGGGCAGTGTCTTTGCCATGAACCTGAAGGCTCAATGCGGGGGCATCTTTACTTAAGTTGATAAAACGTACTTTTGCTTTGTCAGCAGCCGGCGCACTTAAGTCATCCTCAACCATGAGGTATTTCTTATCGTTTGAATTCAGGGTATCCAGGATAAAAATAGAGTACCCTACACCAGAGGCAAGGCTAAAATTTTTATACGCCAAAGCCTTATTTCCGCCTCTCTTAGCTACGCTTAACGTTCTGTTTCCCGGAAACAGGTTTAAATAGTCAATTTTGCTGTTGAATTTTAACGCTTTGTCATTCGCCCTGGTCTGATCGATATAAAAATCTAAAGACATGGTATCAGGAAAGGCACTGATGATGGAAAGGCCAGCGACCTGCTGAGGTTCGATCCTGTCTTTCGAACATGCTGCAAAAACCACTGAGATTGCAGCTGCAGCAAAAAACGTTTTAAATATCGCACTTAAATTATTGGTGTTTTTCATAATCATATACTTTTTAAGATTATAAAGCCTTCATGATCCCATCTATGATGTAAACTAATTAGGACTTTATGATTCATTTTTTTAATTTTATAAAACAATAAGTTAATGGCCATTAACTGTTTTTTCTTCTTAAAACGATATGGGATACAAAAACGCTACAGCAAGCGGCATTTTTTTAAAAAAAGGGTTACTTTTGACATAAAATTATACTCAATAACCAACCAATTATGCAAGAGAGCAATTCATTAAACCAGGTAGCGGAGTTCCACAAAACATTTAAGCATCCGATAAAAGAAACCCCGGGCATCCCATCCATAGAGCGGGCAAATTTAAGGGTATCGCTCCTTGCCGAGGAACTTAACGAATTGAAGCAAGCCATTGAGGCCAACGATTTTGTTGAAGTAGCAGATGCCTTATGCGACCTTCAGTATGTGCTTTCAGGAGCAATCCTCGAATTTGGCCTGGGCGATAAATTCAAGACCTTGTTTGATGAAGTACACCGCTCCAACATGAGCAAAGCCTGTAAATCACTTGATGAGGCCAATCAAACCATCCAGCATTACAGAACAACCCAGCAATGTGATGCTTATCATAAAGAAGAAGAGGAATTGTTCCTGGTATACAGAACCAATGACAACAAAACCCTAAAGTCAATCAACTATTCTCCGGCTGATCTTAAAAGCATTCTTTAACTATTTAGCAGGGTTCCCCCCTGCTAAACTTCGTTTCAACAATCTTTCGATTTCTCACAATGAATCCATATGCCCTCTCGCTAAACACAACAATAAACTAGACACAAACCGCCTTTAAACGACTTCAGGAAGAGATATCGTAAAAATGCCGTAAACAAGTCGTAAAGAAAAAAGCACAACTTGTCTTAGTTTTGGCTCAGAACTAAAAACGAAATGATGAAAAACATCCAGTTGGCGAAGAAAATTAAAGAATTACGAACCCGAAAGGGTTTTAGTCAGGATGAACTGGCAATAGCCGCTCGGCTGAACCTGCGAACCGTCCAAAGAATTGAAAGTGGAGAAACAGAGCCAAGGGGCGATACACTAAAGCGGCTGGCCACAGCATTGCAAGTTAGTTCTGATGGATTGATCGACTGGGCCGAAAAGGAAGATACAACCATGTTAATGCTCTTAAACATCTCCGCATTAAGTTTTATTGTTTTTCCACTATTAGGGATAATCATACCGCTTGTTTTATGGATGTCTAAAAAAGATAAAGTCAAAAACCTTAATACAACAGGAAAAAAGCTATTAAATTTTCAAATCTCCTGGTGTATCGCCTTTTTTTCTTTCTACATCTTATACTTCATGGCATTTATATTTAATTTAAAAATTCTTTCTTCCTCCTTTTCGATAATGAATGTGGGACAGACCGAGTTATTGTTGCTATTAATTCCCGTATTGTATATTCTAAACGTAATACTGATTCTTTTTAATGCGATCAGAAGCCATAAGAACAAAAAGGTAATTTATCAGCCGGCTATTCCATTTCTCAGATAATAGTACAGAACGACCCAACAGTATGATGCGTATCAAAAGGGAAAATAATCTGCAAAGTCTGATCTAATAAAACATCTAGTCTAACCAGCCCCACGCCTATACACCTTGCGGTATTCTGATTATAAAATGCGGCGGAAAATACGCTGCTATTTAACTGCCTTCAGACTGCTAAAAGCAGTCGGATACCAGTCCAATAGCAGTCGAATAGCAGACGAAGTTTATATCCCTCAATGTCTGTCCGATACCGGATGTCGCTCCCGGCAAAAAACAAAGGCCGGATGTTCAATCGACATCCGGCCTTTAAGCTTTTCCTGAAGAAAAAATTACCTTCTCAGAGAAGACCTAGGAATTTTTGTCCTTCTTCAGGACAAAAGGTTCCAGTCTTCGAAGAGAACGGTTATTTTTTAAATTAATTCCACACTTCTGCTTACAAAAGCAGTCAATTCCGCTCCTGTCAGCATGCCCTGTGCAAGTAAAGCCAGGTCTATTGCCTGTTTGGCTAACAGCGCCTGTTCTTCCTCGTTATCCGTTGCGATGATTTTTCCGATCAGCTTATGGTTTCCATTGATGGCCACTTTATAGCTGTCTGGCATATTGCCGTAAAAGCCCATGCCGCCGCCCATGGCCGCCATATCTTTCATCCTGCGCATAAATTCATCCATCGTTACTGTAACCGGCAATTCATCTGGATTTAAACCTACGATCTCCACATGGTATCCTGGTTTACTGATCGCTTTCTCAAATATCGAGGCCACCGTTTTAGACTGGTCCTCTGTCAACACGGATTCAATAGGATCATCCTTATCAATCAGTTTACTGGCAACACTGGAATCCACACGTTTTAACGCTGTTTTCTCCAGCTTTTGTTCCAGATGCTGAACAAAGTGATTATCGATAGGGGAATTCATCAACAACACATCGTAATCCTTTTTATTGGCCGACTGGATGAAGCTATCCTGTTTGGCCGGGTCATTGGCGTAAATGTAAACCACCTGCCCGTTTTTATCCGTCTGGATATCCTTTACTTTATCCCGGTATTCTTCTAATGTATAGTGTTCGTTCCTGGTATTGGTCAGCAAAGCAAAGTCCTTCGCTTTTTCATAGAACTTCTCCTCACTCACCATACCATATTTTACAAACAGGCCGATATCGCCCCATTTCTCTTCGTATCCTTTACGGTCTTTGTTGTACAGTTCCTGCAATTTATCAGCAACTTTTTTGGTGATATAGCTGTTAATCTTTTTAACATTGCTATCGGCCTGTAAAAAGCTCCTCGACACGTTTAGCGGGATATCCGGCGAATCAATTACACCATGCAGCAACATTAAAAATTCCGGAACAATGTCTTTTACCTCATCAGTAATGAAAACCTGACGCGAGAATAATTTGATCTTGTTGCGTTGCATATCAAAATCATTCTTCACTTTAGGAAAGTACAATACCCCCGTCAAATTGAAAGGATAATCTACATTCAGGTGGATCCAGAACAATGGATCTTCCGAAAATGGATACAATTGTTTATAAAAGTCAAGGTAGTCCTCGTCTGACAAATCTGCAGGCGCTTTTGTCCATATCGGGTTCGTCGTATTGATGATGTTATCCACCTCAACGCTCTTGGTCTTAGGCTTTCCTTCTTCATCTTCCCCATCGGGTTCCTGAACTGTTTTATGACCAAATTTAATGGGAACAGGCAGGAACTTGCCATACTTATCCAGGATCTCCTCGAGTTTATGTTTGCTCAGGAACTCTTCCGATTCAGCATTGATATGTAAAATGATTTCCGTACCTCTGGAAGTTCTGTTACCAGCAGTAATTTCATATTCGGTACTTCCATCACATACCCAGCGAGCGGGTTCTGCCCCTTCCTGATAGGAAAGCGTCTGGATCTCTACCAGATCAGCCACCATAAATGCGGAATAGAAGCCTAAACCAAACTTACCAATGATCTCATTGGCATCTTTGGCGTCTTTAAATTTCTCAACAAATTCGCTGGCGCCAGAAAAAGCCACCTGGTTAATGTATTTCTTAATTTCTTCGGCAGTCATCCCCAAACCATTGTCGGTAATGGTGATGGTTTTTTTCTCTTCGTCTACTGCAACTTCTACAAGCGGATGGCCAAGTCCTCCACTATATTGTCCAAGCGCCGCTAAACGTTTGATCTTTTGTACCGCATCAACGGCATTTGATACCAGCTCTCTTAAAAAGATCTCGTTATCTGAATACAGGAATTTCTTGATAATTGGGAAAATGTTCTCCGTGTGAATGGATATGCTTCCTTTTTCTTCTATGCTCATATGTAAACTCTTTTTTTAAGTACATAACTCTCCTATCAATGCTTATTCCAAACTGCGTTTGTTGTCAAATTGACAGTTCTGATAAAATTATCATACGGTGATATAATTCTGTGTACCTTTGCCCTTTAATGGAATACAACGTTCATACCTTACCAAACGGCATCCGTCTGCTTCACGTCCCTTCTGCATCTGCAATATCTCATGCCTGCATCATTATAAACAGCGGATCAAGAGACGAAAAAGAGGAGCATTCCGGTCTCGCTCACTTTA
>CBFGNP010000242.1:0-6590 GCA_965650095.1 uncultured Pedobacter sp.
CGGGAATTCATAACCCATACCGGCTACCTGGGCAAAAGACGGATTACCGTGCTGTCAACCGGCATCGGCACAGACAACATCGATATTGTGTTCAATGAACTGGATGCCTTGCTGAACATAGATTTTAGCAGCCGCAAGGTAAAAGAAAACCTGAGCTCCCTAAATATCATCCGCATTGGCACCTCTGGCGCCATTCAGCCTGATCTTCCCATGGGCAGTATCCTTGCCTCCTCGTTTGGTCTGGGCCTGGATGCATTGATGAACTATTATGTTCATGAATTGTCTGGAGATGAACACAGTTTGCTGGACGGTATCAAAACCCATTTCTCCCATTTTAAAGGGATCAACCCTTACCTTACATCGGCTGATCAGGGTTTACTTCAATCCATTGGTAAACAGATGGAACAGGGCATTACCGTTACAGCGCCGGGCTTTTATGCGCCACAGGGCCGTCAGCTAAGGGCGAAGAATGCCATACCCAACCTCATTGGACACCTCAATACGTTCCGGCATAGCGGTCATAGGATCACCAACCTGGAAATGGAAACGGCGGGCATCTATGCGCTGGCAAAGGTACTTGGTCATAAAGCCCTGTCCGTGAATGCGATACTGGCCAGCAGAGTAAGTTCTGAATTCAGCAAAAGCCCTGATAAGGTGATTGAGAAGGCTATAAAAATGGTACTTGATCAGCTTTGATCTTTAAAGTAAATGGCGGCCATCGCGATTTTCCAGATGTCGACTTATGCTGCCTGAAGCGCTGCAATGGCAATAATTCAAAACAAAAATGGTGATCAGACGTTATTGAAATTGATATTTAAATGAAATGTTATGTTACAACAACTGAAAGAAAGATTTGCCATATCCATATTGAATTCATTATTAACAAAATATGAGACTGAAGAACTGGAAACCGGAAAACGAATTGTGTCCGTTGTTGCCGGGGTTTATATTTTTCAGAAAGCGATCCGCAACATCAGGAAACATCCTTTCATTGCTGCTGAACAAGTAACTCTTGCGGCTATTCTATTGTATACCGCGGCTGCTGACTTGAATAAAAAAATAATAAAGAAGCCGGTTGACGCCGCTGATGTCCGGAAAAATCAGATCCAGGGAAATGACCCTGATAGCTTCGTGCCGGCCTTTGTCTAATAATATGGCAGGCATCCACCTGCCATACATCACCTAAATTTACTCATATGGAATCCTGATCGGATACCTGGCTCAATGATTTGAACCATTATTGATCAGCTGTAAATGTCTTCTATTTGCTTATTTAATCCAACAAACTTTCTTTTTCAGTGAATTAACCCGAATGTTGCTTCTTTCTCCAAATCTTATTTTAAATGGGATTTTATACTGCTGGATTCTCGGTATAATATTCTGTTCAAGGCATTGCGTTGTCTTTTTACAAGCAACTGACCCCGGCTGTTCAAATTTATGACCGAAAACCGTTACTTTTGCGCTTTATATTATTTACCGGGCCTTTAACCCGAGTCAGTATTAAGAATTATGAGCAAACGCGGTAGAATATTGGTAGCCATGAGTGGCGGGGTCGACAGTTCAGTTGCAGCAGTCATGTTGCATGAGCAGGGATATGAAGTCATTGGGCTTACCATGAAGACATGGGATTATGCCACTTCCGGCAGCAGCAGTAAGGAAACTGGCTGTTGCAGTCTGGACAGCATCAATGATGCCCGTACACTTGCGGTCAACTATGGTTTTCCGCATTATATACTCGATATTCGGGATGAGTTCTGTGATTTTGTGATCGACAACTTTGTTGATGAATACCTTGCAGGCCGCACCCCTAACCCATGTGTTTTATGCAATACCCATATCAAATGGGAAGCGCTGTTGAAGCGTGCCAATAAGCTGGACTGCGAATTTATTGCAACCGGACATTATGCCAACATTCGCAAACTGGATACCGGCCGTCATGTGATCTCCAAAGGTAAAGACGAAAATAAAGACCAGTCTTACGTGTTATGGGGTGTTTCTCAGGAAAACCTTGCACGCACGAAATTTCCGCTAGGATCCTTCGCTAAGTCAGAAATCAGGCAAATGGCGCTCGATATGGGGCAGGAAGAGCTGGCCAAAAAAAGTGAAAGCTATGAGATCTGCTTTGTGCCAGATAACGATTACCGTGCTTTTTTAAAACATAAAGTGGAAGATCTGGAGCAGCGCGTGGCAGGTGGCAATTTTATAACCAGTAACGGCATGGTGGTAGGACAGCATAAAGGTTACCCTTTTTATACCATCGGACAACGAAAAGGACTTGGAATCGCTTTTGGCGAACCCATGTTTGTTACGCAGATCCTTCCTGAAAGCAATACTGTGGTATTGGGCAGGGCCGATGAACTGGAACGCAGAGAAGCCATGGTACGAAACCTGAATCTGATTAAATACGAACATATTTTAGAACCTATGGACAACGTAGTCACTAAGATCCGATATAAAGATGCTGGGATGCTTAGTACCATAGTGCAGGAAAAGGACAGGATGCGGGTGGTATTTGATCACCATGTATCGGCAATTGCCCCTGGGCAATCGGCTGTATTCTATGAAGGTAACGACCTTTTAGGCGGCGGTTTCCTTTGTTAATTTTCTAATTGATTTGATATCAGATGGGCTGAAGCAGTTTTAAGCTGCTTCCTTGATAACGCTCCCCCTGTACTCCCCTCCTAAGAGCAAAGCTAAAAGAACAGGGCAATCACCTGTTAAAAAAAAGAGAAATCCCGGTTAAGGAATTTCTCTTTTTTTTAGCCCCATATGTAGTTTACAGATTCTTTGTAATGGCTTCATCCAAAGGTTTCACTTTGGAACGGAAACGATGCACTAGCTGTCCTTTCTCGTTGATCAGGAATTTTTCAAAGTTCCAGTTGATATCTCCTTTAAAATCGGGGTTTTCAGCTGCGGTCAGGTACTTAAATAAGGGAGTGATGTCTTCCCCTTTCACACTGCTTTTTTCGGCCATTAAAAAAGTGACGTTAAATTTACTGGTGCAAAATTCTTTGATCTCCGTATTGGTGGCCAATTCCTGTCCGCCAAAATTACCCGCCGGGAATCCAATCAATACCACTTTGTTGCCGTATTGTTGATGTAATTTTTCCAGGTCTTCATACTGCGGGGTATAGCCGCATTTCGAAGCCGTATTGACGATAAGAATCTTTTTGCCTTTAAATTTGGACAATTTTACTTCTTTTCCATCGATGGTTTTAAAAGAAAAATCGTAAACGCTTTTGGCTGGCGGTGTAAATAATAAGCTCAGCAATATTAATAATGTATTCATGAAATGGAGTTTTAAGATATACGAAGTTAAGTACAAAAAATTTAGATAATTATAATCGTTTGGTAAAATAGTGAGGATATGTTGCTGTCGTCACATATTTGTTTAGTGTCTATACAGCGTTCAGGTTCAACCATATGTAAACAGGGTGCAAACAGGGTGTAAACAGGGTGATAACAGGGTCATTTATATAGTTTACATATAGTCTATATATGGTTTATTTACTGTTCAACCCGATACCTACATAAACGATATCTGGTGATATCGTGCACCTTGCAGCAATACAGGTTCATCAAAAAATTTCTTATATCCCATTTATTTTGGATGACCGGGAAAGTATTTCGGATAGCATATATACCGGAAGAATTGTTTTGTAACCATTGTTATCGATGGCTTGACCCAAAAAAATCAATTTTTCGGGTCGCTTAATTTTAACTATATATTAGATTAAATGAGCCATTTGCAAATAAGTTTATCAAAATTTCACCTCCGATTTTGATATTAGCGGTATTTATAGCTTTATTTGCAGAAAAACCTCCTGAATGGCGAAGAATTTATTAATAGTTGAGTCACCTGCGAAAGCGAAAACCATTGAAGGGTATTTGGGCAAAGATTTCCTTGTCAAATCGAGTTACGGACACATCCGCGATTTGGTTAAAGGAGATATGGGTATTGATATATCCAATAATTTTGCCCAGACCTATGAAGTTCCATCCGATAAAAAGCAGGTAGTAGCCGAACTTAAGAAATTAGCTAAAGACGCAGAAATGGTATGGCTCGCATCCGATGAGGACCGTGAGGGAGAAGCCATATCCTGGCATTTATATGAAACATTAGGACTTAAAGCAGATAAAACAAAACGCATCGTTTTTCATGAGATCACGAAACCCGCGATATTGAGGGCGATAGAAACCCCGCGTTCGATTGATTACAACCTGGTTAACGCTCAGCAGGCCAGACGCGTTCTGGATAGGCTGGTCGGCTTTGAGCTCTCTCCCGTGCTATGGAGAAAGATTAAGCCCTCACTCTCGGCCGGACGTGTACAGTCTGTTGCAGTCCGCTTAATTGTCGACCGGGAACATGAGGTCAATAAATTCAATGCAGCGGCTGCCTATAAAATAACTGCAGAATTTTCGACCGGCAAAGCAAGGGAACTGGTCAAAGCCGAATTGCCTCAGCGCTTTGAAAAGGAAGCAGATGCAGAAAAGTTTATCAACGACTGTGTTGCTGCCGGTTTTTCGGTAGACAGTCTGGAAACAAAACCTGCAAAGCGTAATCCTGCGGCACCGTTTACCACATCAACCTTACAGCAGGAGGCTTCCCGTAAGCTCGGCTATTCGGTAAGCAGGACCATGCAGATCGCACAAAGATTGTACGAGAGTGGACGGATCACTTATATGAGAACGGATTCGGTAAACCTTTCGGAAACGGCTTTACAGGCTGCAGCTGCCGAAATTAAATCGGCCTGGGGTGATAAATATCATCAGCCAAGAACTTATAAGACGAAATCTGCAGGTGCACAGGAGGCACATGAGGCCATCCGACCTACTTATTTCAATCACCATACCGTACCCGGAGACAGCGCAGAACAGCGCTTATATGAACTGATCTGGAAACGCGCCATTGCTTCCCAGATGGCTGAGGCCCTGTTCGAAAAAACAACTGCGCAGATAGCGGTGAGTACGCGTAAGGAACATTTAATCGCCGAAGGAGAAGTGCTGAAGTTTGATGGATTTTTAAAGGTATACCTGGAATCTTCTGATGAAGAAGATGCGGAAGATTCGGAGGGAAACAGCATGTTGCCGCCACTTTCACGTGGACAGGAGCTTACCTTAAAAGTGATGAATGCCACGGAGCGCTTTTCACGACCTCCTGCGCGGTATACAGAGGCTGCTCTGGTGAAAAAACTGGAAGAGCTGGGTATTGGCAGGCCTTCTACTTACGCCCCTACCATCTCGACGATTCAAAATCGTGGCTACGTGGTTAAGGAAGATCGTGATGGCCGCCAGCGTAGTTTTGGACTTATTGAGCTTGCAAACGGGACAGTAACCAAAAGAACAAAAACAGAAATTACAGGGGCAGAGAAAGGTAAACTCTTCCCCACTGATATCGGTGAGGTCGTAAACAACTTCCTGGTTGAACACTTTAAGGGAATTGTGGATTTCAACTTTACCGCAAACGTAGAGAAGGAATTTGATGAAATTGCACAGGGCCTGCAGGAATGGACAAAGATGCTCCACTCCTTTTATACCCCTTTCCATTTAGAGGTAGAAAATACGTTGGAAACAGCAGATCGTGCCAATGGCGAGCGCCTGTTGGGAACTGACCCGGCCACAGGTAAGAATGTGTACACCAAAGTGGGCAGGTTTGGACCCCTGGTGCAGATCGGCGAAAATGATGATGAAGAGAAACCCCGCTATGCCAGCCTGGCCAAATCGCAATCGGTAGGTACAATCACCCTGGACGAGGCCCTGGAACAATTTAAATTGCCTTTCCAGCTGGAAGACTACCAGGCTAAGGAAGTTTCTGTAGGGGTTGGCCGTTTTGGTCCTTATGTAAAGTGGGGCGAGGCCTATATCTCTGTGCCTAAAAACGAGGACCCTTTATCTATCGATCAGGCACGGGCCATAGCCATCATTCAGGAGAAAATTACTGCGGATGCACCTGTTGCACATTATCAAGGCATGCCGGTAACCAAAGGCACTGGTCGTTTCGGACCTTTTATTAAATGGAATGATCTGTTTATCAATGTGCCTAAGGCTTATAATTTCGATAGGCTGTCGCAGGCTGACATTGAAGAACTGATTGGTAAAAAGATTGAAAAAGAAGCCAACAGGTTCATACAGCAATGGACTGCAGAGAAAATTGCCATTGAAAATGGCAGATGGGGACCTTTTATCCGTTTTGGCAAAGAAATGCTGAAACTGCGTAAAAACCCCTCGACGAACGACAAGTACAGCCCGGAAGAGCTGGCCTCAATTTCTTTGGATGAGGTGAAGAAACTGATCGTTGAGCAGGTGCCGAATGCCTTTGAACCTAGAAAAGCAGGTGCCAAAAAAACTGCTGGCACTAAAACTGCTGTAAAAAAGAAAGCTCCTGCAAAGAAAAAGTAACGAACGATGAAGAAGGATCTTCCTGAAAATATAGTTGAGGACGTGGCAATTGCTGTTGTGCTGACAGGTGAAACGCCTGAAGTTAAAAGCTGGACGGTTTATGTGGTCAACCTGAAGGACATCACGCTCGACAATGTACTGATCAGCTCTAAAGGCTATGGGGAAAAAGACGGTAAGCTAGTAAAAACTTC
>CBFGNP010000243.1:0-6587 GCA_965650095.1 uncultured Pedobacter sp.
TCTCTTCTATCTACTATACTCAAAGTCTTACGCTTATTTGTCGGAGACACCCCTTTTTCCATTTCTTCAACTATCGCCTGCGGGTTTTCTGTTCTTGGATTATCTGAGGTCAGGATCACCTTGTCACTCCAGTCGCAGGCCACCTGTGCCATAACAGGGCGTTTCGCTTTATCCCTGTCACCCCCGCAACCTATGATGGTAATCACCTGCTCCGTTCCTTTTCTGATGTCCTGTATCGTACTCAACACATTCTGAACGGCATCGGGCGTATGCGCATAATCCACAATTCCAATGATCCCGTTTAAGGTTAAATAATCAAACCTGCCTTCAGCTCCGGTCAGATTACTCAGCATGGTCAATACCGTTAACTTGTCCTGGTTAAGCAACATTGCCGTTCCATAAACGGCCAGCAAATTATAAGCATTAAATGATCCGACCAGTTTAAAGAAAACGTCTGCACCGTCGATCTCAAGTTCCAGCCCGTTAAAACTATTTTCTATGATCTTTGCTTTGAAGTCGGCAAGCTGCTTCAATGCATACGTCTTCTTTACAGCCTTTGTATTTTGCAGCATCACCATTCCGTTTTTATCGTCCAGATTCGTCAGGGCAAAAGCAGCGCCGGGCAATACCTCAAAAAATGCTTTCTTGGCTTTAATATAATTATCAAATGTCTTATGGAAGTCAAGGTGATCGTGCGTGATGTTAGAGAACACCCCTCCTGCGAAGCTTAAACCTTCTATTCTATGCTGTACAACAGCATGGGAACTTACTTCCATAAAACAGTAATCACAACCAGCATCCACCATGTCCTGTAAAAGCGCATTCAACGCAAGGGGGTTTGGGGTAGTATGTGTGGCAGGGATCACCCGGTCATTAATGTGATTCTCTACCGTTGAAATCAGTCCGACCTTGTAGCCCAGCTCACGAAATAATTTAAACAGCAAGGTTGCAATGGTTGTCTTCCCATTGGTACCGGTAATTCCAATCAGCTGCAATTTAGCAGATGGATTACCATAGAAGTTGGCTGCCGCTTTTCCAAGCGCTACCGAACTGTTTTGTACCTGGATGTAAGTTACCGAATCCACAATTTCATCAGGCAGCCGCTCACAAACCACCACGGCAACACCTGATTTAGTCACTGCGTTGATGTAATCATGGCCATCAGACAAAGTACCCCTGATTGCGAAAAAAACAGCATTATGAGTTGCCTGGCGGGAATCGAACACCAAAAGGCTCACTTCCCTGTTAGTCTGACCTACCAGGTTAGTTATTGTTATCCCATATAAAATTTCCTGCAACTGCATCTTATTGTAAATCTATTAGCACTGATAATCCTTTTCCTATTTTGTGTCCTGCAGGGATAGATTGGTTCACAACCTTTCCACTGCCTCTTACTTTTGTTTTTAATCCGGCATTTCCCAAAAGATATAATGCATCTTTCAAGCCCATTCCGTTCACATCCGGCATTATCCCTTTTACCGGGCTGTATTCCTGGTATACAATACCATTGCTGGTATCTACGCTACTGAAGTAATCCGACCTCGCAGCATATAAGGCTTTCACCCCAAAAGCACTATAAACCCTTTTAACCGCTTTGCTGTGCCCCGCTTTAGCTTCAGGTTTGGTGGTATTCCCAACGAAGTGTTCAGGAATGCTATTGTACATTTCCATATCACTGGCATAAATGCGATCTGCAATTTCCTTAAATACAGGACCCGCTACCGTCGCGCCGTAATAACCATTTTTAGGTCCGTTAATAGATACCATTACGGAATATTTAGGCTTGTCTGCCGGGAAATATCCGCAAAACGACGCCTGATAGCTTCGTTTTCCTTTATAACCCCTGTTTGCGTCAGCCACCTGTGCCGTCCCGGTTTTGCCGGCAACACGGTATAACGGAGATCCCATTAATTTACCTGTACCTTTTGTTACCACGCCCTCCAGCATGGCCTGTAGTTTCTTAACTGTTTTTTCGGAACAAATCCTATCGGCTATTACCCTGGCACTAAATTGTTCTATTGGATTGCCTAACCGGCGAATTTCCCTCACAAAAATCGGGGCTATATACTTCCCATCATTGGCAACGGCATTATAAAATGCCAACATTTGCAAGGGGGTAATTTGCATTTCGTAACCATAAGCCATTTGCGGCAATGTCATATTCTTATTCCAACTCTTGAACGAAGGGTTTTTAATTACTGGCTTAGTTTCACCTGGTATCTGCAAGCCAAGTCTTTCATTCATATGGATCGAATACAAATGTTCTGTAAACTCAGAAGGATTATCCTGATAATACATATTAATAAGTTTCGCAACAGCAGTATTAGAGGATTCTTCAAAAGCCTTTTTCACTGTGATTATGCCAAGGCCGGTATGGTCATCCCTAATTGTTTTGCCAGGTATTCTATAAGTTCCATCTCCTGTAGAAACGGTGGTATTTGTATCTACTTTTTCATCTTCAAGCAAAGCCATATATGATGCCAGTTTGAATGTGGAACCAGGATCCTGGCTAGCCGCAATTGCATAATTGAACTGCTCTTTATAAACGCCTTCACTTATCCTGGAATAGTTAGCCACTGCCCTCACCTCTCCTGTATTTACCTCCATCAGAATTACTGTTCCATGATCTGCGTCACTGATCTTCAATTGTTTTTCCAATGCGCTTTGTGCAAGGTCCTGCATATTGATATCGATAGTAGATATAATATCTGCACCTTCCTTAGGGGCAACTTCAGCCTCATCATTAACAGGCATCCATACCCCGCCTGAAATGCGCTGCACCAGCCGTTTACCACTTTCACCATTGATATATTCTCCGAAGGCACCTTCCAGCCCGACACCATTCTCTACATTTTCATTTTTATACCCAATAGTTCTGGCGGCCAGAGATTTAAATGGCCTTATCCTTTTATTCTGTTGTACAGCGATTAATCCACCCGTGTATTTCCCAATATTATATAAAGGAAAAGTCCTGATGGTTTTCAGTTCCTGATAGCCAACATTACGCTTGATCAGCAAATAGCGTACACTGTCCCTCCGGGCAGCGCGCAGGTAACGCGAATATTCCTTGGCAGATTTATCCTTAAAAAACTGCGACAGCTTAAAGGCCAGTGAATCAACTTTTTCATTAAAAATATCATTATCCTGTATTCCACCCGCATAGGTATCCATCCTCAATTCATATTCTGGAATAGAAGTGGCCAGCAAGCTTCCATCTATAGAATAGATGTTACCACGCGCAGCTTCAATATTGATATACTTTGTAGAGAGACGATCGGCCATGGCACGCCATTTATGTCCCTCTACAAACTGTACATCGCATAGTCTGACCAATACTGCCACGGCAAGCAGTACAATCAGTCCAAAGGACAAATAAACACGCAATAATATGTTATCTCTAATATTCATTACTGTTTATTACAATTTTTTTAGGCGGCTCAGTCAGTTCCTTAATCCCCAGTGTATCCACTTTTTTAGCCACTTCTGTCAGTTTACTCTTAAACATCAGATCCGCTTTAAGCGATTTATATTCCCAACTCAGCTCTTTTACTTCTTTATTTAATTTGTCAATATTCCTTATGTTCTTCACAGCCATATGACTGTTAGCTATATACAGCATACATAAAACAGCAAGAAATATTAAAAATGGCAACATCTCCGTTGCTGCATCCTTACTCACCACCCCCTCTATAAACAGCTTTTTAAAAAAAGCATTACTGTTTTCAGGTTCCCTTCGTTTAGGCTTAACCTCAATTTCCTCTTCTAATTCCGGCTCCTCCTCAATATGTTCCCTAAACCTATTGTTCATATCTTCTCCCCCACTCTTAGTTTTGCACTTCTGGAACGGCTGTTGCGCTGCAATTCTGCCTCGTCAGCTACAATTGCTTTTCTCGTGATCGACTTAAAGGGCTTTTGTTCGTTACCGAAAAAGTCCTTATCCACTTCACCTCTGAACTTGCCTTTTGCAATAAAATTTTTAACAGGTCTGTCTTCCAGAGAATGATAGGACATCACCACCAAACGTCCTCCGCTTTTCAATACATCTGCCGTTTGCAGCAAAAAATCTTCAAGCACTTGCATCTCCGCGTTTACTTCAATGCGCAAAGCCTGAAAAACCTGCGCCATATACTTATGCTCCTTACCCTTAGGGATGTGTGCAGCAGCCACAGCTTTAAAATCTTCCAGTGTTAATACGGGGCGGTCAACACGGCCGGTCACGATCACCCTGGCAAGCGATTTTGCATTTTTTACCTCACCGTAAATACCAAAAATTTTATGCAGCTGATCTTCTGTATAAGTATTTAGAACCTCTGCTGCAGTCAGCTTCCCTTGCTTATCCATCCGCATATCCAGTGCAGCATCAAACCTGGTAGAGAAGCCTCTCTCAGGTTCGTTGAACTGATGTGAAGAAACGCCGAGATCAGCCAGAATGCCATCTACAGCCTTATAACCCAGCAAACGAAGGTTATTTTTTAGAAACGCAAAATTTTGGTCAACAAAATGAAAACGCGGATCGTCAATTTTGTTTCTTTGTGCATCAGGATCCTGATCAAACGCGATCAGTACCCCATTTTTACCTAAATTTTTAAGAATTTCACGGGAGTGACCACCACCACCAAAGGTCACATCCACATATATGCCATCCGGCTTGATATTCAAGCCTTCCATACACTCTTTCAACAACACCGGAATATGATAACTATTTTCCATCTGCCCCCCCGTTTTTATTTCCCATTACTTCCTGAGCAAGAAAAGCAAAATTCTCCGGCTCTTTATCAAACAAAGCTTCATAAGCCTTTTTAGACCAAACCTCCACCTTGTCGAACTGACAAGCAAGCACCAGTTCATCATTAATTTCGATCCCCACAGATTCCAGCAAAGACTTCGGTAAATTCACTCTCCCTGTTGCATCCAGCATCAAAGAAGTCGCGCCGCGGGTAAAATACCTGATAAATTCCCGGGTCTTTGGCTCGTACTGGTTCAGTTTGCTCAACTCCTCTACCATACTTTCCCAGACATTTTTAGGATAGATCACCAAATGCTTCTCAAAACCACGGTTAATTACAAGTCCCTCAGCCTCAACATTAGGCAATTGTTTTTTCAGATTCGAAGGCACCATCAGGCGGCCCTTCGCATCCAATTTACAATCAAACTCTCCTAATAGCTGAACCATTTTTATATATGCAATTTTCTGTAGTGTAAAAATAGATATTTCTACCACTTTTTACCACAATCTACCACAAAAAATTATCAACATAATTCGTGCCTAATATTTTATGCCTTTAAACGGCCAAAAAGGCATAAAAAATGGTGGGAAACAAAAACAGGCGTTTCGTAAAAACGAAACGCCTGTCCTAAAAAATGATTACATAGTTAATCGTTAATTGCCTTAACACCAGGCAACTCCTTACCTTCCATATATTCCAGCAATGCGCCGCCACCGGTGGAAACATAACTCACCTTATCCTCTAAGTTAAACTTGGCAATGGCAGCAGCAGAATCACCACCACCGATCAGTGAGAAGGCACCATTTTTCTGTGTAGCCGTTACCACTGCGTCGGCTACAGCACGCGTACCCTGCTCAAAATTAGCCATCTCAAACACGCCCATCGGGCCGTTCCACAATAAAGTTTTAGAGTTGGCGATAACATCAGAGAATAATTTAATCGTCTTCCGTCCGATATCCAATCCCATCCAGTCGGCCGGAATCTGCCCCGTATCCACCGTACTTTTATTTGCTTCATTATCAAACTTATCAGCAATCACAGTATCCAAAGGCAGGTATAAATTAACGCCTTTAGCTTTTGCTTTCTCCAACAACTCCAAACACAGCGCCATTCTGTCCTCCTCCAATAAGGAAGTACCGATCTCGCCACCCTGTGCTTTCGCAAAAGTGTAGGCCATACCACCACCGATGATCAGGTTATCCACTTTATCCAGCAAACTTTCAATCAGCAGGATTTTATCCGACACTTTGGCGCCTCCCATAATTGCGGTAAAAGGCTTGTCTGCACCATGATTTACTTTCTCCGCATTTTTCAATTCTTCGGCCATTAAATAACCGAAGTATTTATCTGAAGGAAAAAACGCTGCAACGATGGCTGTAGATGCATGTGCACGGTGTGCGGTTCCAAAGGCATCATTCACATACACATTTCCAAGCTTCGCGAGCTTCCCTGCAAAATCGCGGTCCCCTTTTTCCTCTTCCGCATAAAAACGGAGGTTCTCCAGCAGTAAAACCTGACCAGGCTCCAGGTTTCTTGCTTTTTCTCCAGCCTCAGCTCCGATGCAATCATTTGCAAACTTTACCTGAAGATCAAGCATTCTTGAAAGGTCTCCCAGAATATGTTTCAAAGAATATTTATCATCAGGGCCGCCTTTAGGCCTTCCTAAATGAGACATCAGGATCACAGAACCGCCATCATTTAATATTTTATTTATAGTAGGCAATGCTGCGCGCATTCTTTTATCATCAGTAATGTTAAAATCCTTATCCAAAGGGACGTTAAAATCCACTCTAACTAAAGCCTTCTTATCTTTGAAATTGCATTGATCGATTGTTCTCATTTTATTCTTTGTTTTGTTAT
>CBFGNP010000244.1:0-6579 GCA_965650095.1 uncultured Pedobacter sp.
CTGAATGTCTAGTCCTCCCAGGTCTCCAATCTTTTTCTCGTAATCAAGGCAAAACGCAGGGATTTCCTCTAAACTCAGCGTGCCATCAGGAATGTTTACGTTGTTCTTGTCGATGTCAATGTGATCAAACAAGTTTTCATTCATGAAAGTAACATAACTCTGTGCAGCATTGGGCTGCATAGGGTAATATTCATCCAGGTTAAAGGTGACCACATTCTTAAAACTCAAACCTTCCTCTTTATGCATCCTTACCAGTTCAGCATAAACGGCAATTGGCGTAGCTCCTGTTGCTAAACCTAAAACTGCCTGAGCATTATTTTTTTGTTTTTCCTTAATGAGATCCCCAATACGACGAGCAACGCTAAGTGATGCTGCTTTAGGAGTTTCAAAGACAGAGACTGGCAATTTTTCAAAGCGAGTTTCTTCCAGAAGATTTAATCTAGCCATTAGTTTGTTCTTAAAATTTGTACGGAGCAGTAAATATAGCTACTCTGCTGACTTTATCAAATTTTTTAAGAAGTATATCTGACTTAATTTATCACTTGGATTATCAGAATTTAAAACTAAACGTTTACGCAAACGGTTGATCCTTCATAAGGATGACGTTTTAGCAAAATGTTTTATTAGGTAAAGATTTTAAACAACTATATTTAAATGCGATTAATCAATACGCCTTTGGGCGTATTGATCAGTGGATCATGAAGAAGAAAATAGGGATAAGTTATACGGAAGCCAATTTCCAAAACTATTGGAGCTGGTTTGGTCCTGAGGATCTCGGAGCGGATACAGAATTGATAGAACTTTCTTTTGAAAAGAACAACATCACGGATATGGAGAAATGCGATGGCTTTGTGTTAACGGGAGGCGTGGATGTGCTGCCTGCATTATTCGGCGGTGCCGCGGAATATCCTCATCAACCGGATGAATTTTTACCTCAGAGGGATGAATTTGAACGATTGATCTATGTTTATTCCCAGGAGGCAGGGGTGCCGGTATTGGGTATATGCAGGGGAATGCAATACATCAATATTCTGGAAGGGGGGAAGGTGTTTGAAGACAATGGGGAACAGATCAACCAGCTGCACAAAAAGGATGTGGAGGATAAAGTCCATGGGGTGGTTATTGATAAAGGAAGTTTGTTGTATGCCCTGACCGGTAAAGAAAGCGGGCTGGTGAATAGTGCGCATCACCAGGCGGTCAGGCCAGATAAGCTGGGCAGGAACCTGATGGTGAGTGCGCAGTCCGATACGGAAGATGGTACCATAGAGGCACTGGAATTTAAAGATAAAACAAACAAAGCCTTTATGCTGGGACTGCAGTGGCATCCCGAAAGGATAAAGGATAAGGAATCAAATGCCCTGTCTCAGACAATTAAAGAGGAGTTTATTAAAGCAGTCAGGGCGCACAAGCGGCAAATACGATAAACGCTATTTAAGGGAAACGTTATGAACTCAAACTGGGAAAAGATTTTTAACAGCATTCAGAAACAAGAGCGGCTGATTATAGGATTGATGTCTGGGACCTCCATGGATGGTTTAGATATGGCGCTTTGCGCGATTTCAGGTAGCGGAGCAGAAACCCGGGTGAGGTTGCTGGAATTCAAAACGGCTGAATATACAAGTGAATTTAAAGCAGAGATCAAGGCGATCTTTTCCAGAAGGGATGCCGATCTGCAGATGGTTTGTCTGATGAATGAGAGGGTTGGATGGTTACATGCTGAAATGATCCTGGAAGCGATAGCATCATGGAGACGGAAGCCGGAGGATATCGATGTGATTGCCAGCCATGGGCAGACTATTTTTCATGCACCCCGGTCATTGCATGGCTTAACCGGTTATCCGGATGCTACTTTGCAGATTGGAGACGGCGACCATATTGCGGTGAAGACAGGGATCATTACGGTGAGCGATTTCAGACAAAAACATATCGCAGCAGGGGGAGAAGGTGCTCCTTTAGCCGTTTATGGAGACTATCTTCTTTTTTCTAAAAAGATCGAGGATCGCATCATGCTGAATATAGGCGGCATCGCCAACTTTACCTATCTGCCTGCCGACAATGATGCGGCTAAGGTGTTTTCTACAGATGTCGGGCCCGGAAATACGCTGATGGACCAGTTTGTTCAGAAGTTTTATAAAGGGCTCTATTTCGATAAGGATGCGGCTATAGCCAGTTCGGGGAAAGTAAATGACCTGCTCCTGAACGAATTGATGCAGGCCAGCTTCCTGGATGCAGCTTTTCCGAAAACCACTGGCCCGGAACTCTTCAACCTTGACTACCTGGAGTCCGCACAAAGCAGATCCGGATCCTTGCAAATCAGTAAGGAAGATGTAATGGCCACATTGTGCAGCTTTTCTGCGAAGGTGATCATCAAGGCGATCGAGAAATGTTTTGGAAAAGAGACGGCTCCTGCTATTTACATTAGCGGAGGGGGGATGCACAATCCATTATTGTTACAGCAGCTGAAAACAGCACTTAAAAATGCAGCTTTTTATTCAACGGATAAGCTGGAAATAGACCCCGATGCTAAGGAAGCAGTTTTGTTTGCCGTTCTTGCAAATGAAACCCTGGTTGGCCAGAAAACCGACTTTGGCAACAGGCAAGGTATTCCTTCTGTTTACATGGGGAAAATCTGTCTGCCCGAATAAGTATTCCTGTTAACTATTTGCTTGTTTGTTAAAACAATACGCTCAAACGCATTGTTTAGCAGGACAAACCAAGTAAAAGTATGAAAAAACTTTACGCATGCAGGTGTCATAGCATCAGGCTGATCTTATGGGCACCGATCTTTTTGCTCATGCTTGTCCAGGTGGCAAGCGCACAGGTAAAACAACGCTACACATTGACGGGGCGCGTGACCGAGAGCCCATCAGGCAATGGCATTCCAGGTGTGGTAGTTAAAATACAGGGGACAAATCTGGCAATGGCGACAGCTGGAGATGGCCGATTTAATTTGGCTGTCGATCTTTCTCCGGGAACCTATCAGGTCGTATTCTCTTCAATCGGTTATAAATCTCAAACCCAAACAGTGCAGTTAAGCGGTAGTACGCAGGTTACGGTAAACGGAACGCTTACAGCTGACAACATTGGCCTGGATGAGGTCATTGTTACGGGTACCTCACAAGGAACCACCCGTAAGCAGATGGGTAGCTATGTGTCCTCCGTAAAGGGTGATGACCTGGTAAAAGCACCAAGCGGCAATGTCCTTTCTGCTTTGCAGGGGAAAGCCCCGGGAGCCCAGATCAGCCAGAACTCGGGCGACCCTGCGGGCGGGATGTCCGTGAGGCTCAGCGGCGTGAGTTCTGTGAATTCAGGATCGGACCCGCTGTATATCATTGACGGGGTCATTGTAAACAACGCTACCGCCAGGGTAACCAATACTTCAGCGAATTACGACGGTGGTGGAAGTGGTGTGGGTGGCAACGGAAACTTTGTAGGAGCCATTGGCCAAAACAGGATGGTCGACATCAACCCGAATGATATCGAGCGCATAGAGGTACTGAACGGGGCTGCGGCCGCAGCTATTTATGGTTCCAGGGCCAATGCCGGTGTGATCCAGATCTTTACCAAAAGAGGGGTAAGCGGTAAACCTGTACTGAGCTTTTCTACCAGCCTTACGACCAGCGATCTGCGCAAGCAGGTGGAGGTAAACCGGTCGCCGGTTAAATTTGGAGGTTCCGTAGATGAATTTACGCAGGATGTGATACAAACGTCCGGCTCTCCTGCTGCGCTGCTGACGAACACTACACCTGTAACCAGGTACAATTACCAGGATTATATCTTTCGGTCGGCCATTGGAACCGATAATACGGTGTCTCTGGCTGGCGGTAGCGAAAATACCAAGTTTTACACTTCTCTCGGCTTTTTCTCCAACCAGGGCATCATTAAAAATTCAGATTTTAAACGATATAATATGCGGGCGAATTTGGATCAGAAAATTACGGATTGGGCCAAAGTGACTGCCGGCTTCAATTATATTCATAGTGATGCCAATGAAAAGCCTGATGGCAATTCGTTTTTCTCCCCCATGAATTCGGTAACCATCATTGGAAATTTTCATGACATCTTTACCAGGGATGCCCTGGGTAATTTACGTTCCGTAGGTGAGCGTGGCCGGGTAAACCCTGTTTCTGTTATAGAAGACATCAAGCAAAGGCAAACAGTTAACCGTGTTATTGCAAATGCAAAGCTGGTATTAAATCCGGTTAAGAAACTTACGGTTGATTATACCATTGGTGTCGACAATACCATCCAGAACGGGACCACTTATATTCCTCCTTTTGCCTACAATGTAAGTACCGGCTTCTTTGGAGGCGGGGCAAGTTTGGATCCCAGCCTTAACGGTTATGCCAGTGCCGCAAATAATACAGCGACCTTATTTAATCATGAGTTGAATTTTACTTATGATACTCAACTGGCTGACCGGTTGCTTTCCACTACTCAGCTGGGCGGTTCTTATCAATATGAAAAAACCAACTATCTACTGTCTAACGGACGCGGACTTGCTCCATTTGTCGAAAGTGTAAACGGCGCGAGTACCATTTTGCCTAATAATGATGCACGGTTGCAGCAGGCCATTAGTGGTGCCTATCTGCAACAAAACTTCAAATATAAAGATCACTTATTCGTGACCGGTGCGGTACGTGTTGACCAGTCGACCGTTTTTGGAGAGAAAAACAGAACGAAAGCGTACTTGAAAGGAAATATCAGTTATGTGCTTTCCTCAGCCGATTACTGGAGCGGCCTCGGTGTTTCGGAATGGTGGGATACCTTCAAAGTCAGGGCTGCTTACGGGCAATCGGGTAATTTAACGGGAATAGGCCCGTATGAACGGTTCAACCAATATCTTTCTACATCCTATCTCGGTAAGACATCGTTGATTTCCAGAACCCAGCAAGCGAATGTGGACGTAGCTCCCGAAAGGCAAACGGAGCTGGAACTGGGAACAGATCTCTCCTTTTTTAAGAACAGGCTTGGCGTGGTTTTCAACTGGTACTCAAAAAAAGTTGATGAGTTGCTTGTTCCTGTCGTGATTGCGCCCACTACCGGTTACATCAGTTTATTGCAGAACAATGGTACGCTAAAAAATAAAGGGATAGAAATTATGATCACAGGTACGCCGTTGGTGATGAATGATTTTAAATGGAACACTTCCTTTATTTTTAACCGAAATAGAAATAAGGCCGAGGGTACCGGAGCTTTGCAGCTGATCACGACGAACGCCGGCGCCCCTGTGGCACTTATAAACGGGGAGCCGGTAGGGGTGTTTTACGGTACCTTTTTTGCCCGTAACGAAGATGGGAGCCTGCTGACCAATGCTGCAGGGATTCCTCAGTTGGAACGGGGGATTCAAAATTCGAGTACCACTTACACGGCGCAACGAGGATCTGATGGCTTACCATCTGGAACTACGCTGCGTAAGGTAATAGGTAATCCTAATCCTGATTATACCGCTTCTTTTATAAATGACTTCTCCTATAAAAAACTAAGCCTGCATATCCAGCTGGATGCTTCACAGGGTGCAGATGTATGGAATGCCGACTGGCGGACCCGTCAGGGCGTTGGTAATGGAAAGGTGGCTGAACAGGAACAGATGGGGATTTTACCACGTGGTTATGTCGCAGGAGTTTATGCTACAGAGGAATGGAGGATTGATGATGGTTCTTACGTCAAATTAAGGGAAATATCTTTGAGTTATAATGTCGGGACAGTGAAGTTTGCCCGGGACCTGACTATTAATCTAAGTGGAAGGAACCTGGTTTCCTGGGATGACTATAAAGGATATGATCCGGAACTGAACTCAGGTGGACAGTCAACTCTCCTTCGAAACATTGATTTTGGTTCAGTACCCATTCCAAGAACGTTCAGCTTGGGCGTACGTGCTAACTTTTAATTTAATTAAGGACAAAAATCATATTCTGATGAAACGAAATTATATATATAAGATAACAGGGGCCTTATTGGCACTCGTTATGATCATTTCCTGTAAAAAGGAATACACGGATCCCTCTGGTGCAAATGCTGATGATGTGCTGACCACGCCAAAAGGGCTGACAGGAGTAGTCGTAGGTTTGCAAAGATCGTATACAGTAGGCAGATTGGGCGTATATTTTAATTCGATATCGACCGCCGGGTTTGTAACCAACGAAATTCTGCTGATGAATTCAGGGAACATACCTGAACTGCAGCTGTATACTGGTGGGAGTAGTGTGGATGGCACTAACAACATTTTAACAAATTTGTGGACCTACAGCAACAAGATCATTTTTGATGCCGATAATGTGATCAGCAATTCGGCTAACCTGGCCGATAAGAGCTATGCCTCTGGACTTATTGCTTACGCAAGTTTGTATAAGGCGTTGGCATTGGGTAACCTTTCCCAAAACTGGGAGAATATACCTGCGGGCATTGGACAAAACGTAGGTTTTATAACCCGGATCGAAGGCTTTAACAAAGCCATAGCTACAATTGATAATGCCTTCGCCGTAATATCGGCAAACCCGATCAGTGCGAGTTTTCTGGCGAATATGCCTGCGGGGATTGATATCCAGAACACCTTATATGCGTTAAAGGCGCGTTATG
>CBFGNP010000245.1:0-6564 GCA_965650095.1 uncultured Pedobacter sp.
CTTTTTGATGTGCTCATGCAAAAAAAGTTGTCCTTTATCATTACTGTAGCCAAGGCCGGTATCAAACAATACCAGTGAATTTTTCAGTTGCACAAGGAATGGCTGAATATGTACAAACAGTGATGCAGGCCGGCTTTTCGGATCATCTTTCTCGGAATTAAAGGGAACAAA
This sequence comes from uncultured Pedobacter sp., assembly GCA_965650095.1. Taxonomy (GTDB): domain Bacteria; phylum Bacteroidota; class Bacteroidia; order Sphingobacteriales; family Sphingobacteriaceae; genus Pedobacter. Next base: position 172 of record CBFGNP010000245.1, read on the forward strand.
CTTTTTGCTTGCGTCTACAGAATAGGAACCTTCGTATAAAGTGAAAACTTGCAATGGCGTAGATATTAGTAAGAAGAAATTAAATGATATATTTACGAATCATTGCAAAGATATGGAACCTGCATGAACTTCCTGCTCATAAATGATAGCAAAAAGGTCACGCAAAATTCATAACAATTGATAACAAACAGATCATCATGAAGAAAAGATGGGTGCAGGCAAAGAAGGGAAATCCGGAAACAACAGACCTGCTTGCACAAGAACTAAATATAGATAGAAGCTTAGCTGAAGTCCTGGTAGAAAGGGGAATTTCGTCTTTCGATGAGGCGCGGGCATATTTCAGACCTGAGATGGCCAAACTGCATGATCCTTTTTTAATGAAGGATATGGACAAGGCTATTGAGCGCATCGACACCGCGCTGAACAACGAGGAAAAAATATTGATTTATGGCGACTATGATGTTGATGGCACCACCTCCGTCGCCCTGGCCTATAGCTTCTTTAATCAGCTGACCACGAACATTGCTTATTATATTCCGGACAGGCATAAAGAAGGCTATGGTATATCGACAGCAGGAATCGATTACGCAAAAACACAGGGATTTACTTTAATTGTGGCCTTGGATTGCGGGATCAAATCCTGCGATAAAATCGCTTATGCAAATAGCCTGGGCGTAGATTTTATCATCTGCGATCATCACCTGCCAGGTGATGAACTTCCTGCTGCTATAGCTATACTCGATCCTAAACGCACAGATTGTCCTTATCCCTTTAAGGAGCTCGCCGGCTGTGGCATCGGATTTAAGCTGGCCCAAGCCTATTGCCTGACTCATCAGTTACCAGCAGCGCAATATGAACAATATATTGACCTGGTTATGGTTAGTATTGCAGCTGATATTGTTCCCATTGAGGACGAAAACAGAATATTGGCCTATCATGGATTGATAAAACTGAATACCAATCCCTGCAGGGGCTTAAAGGCGCTGATGGACATATCAGGTAAAAACAAAGATTATACCCTTACCGATGTCGTATTTTCCCTTGCACCGCGCATTAATGCTGCCGGGAGAATGGACCATGCCAACCAGGCGGTAAAAATGCTGTTGTGTACAGAAGATGATCTGGCACAGGAGCAAAGCATCCTGATCAACCTGCAAAATACGGAACGCAAAACATCCGATCAAAGCATCACTGCTGAAGCCCTGGCCTTGATTGGCCAATGTGAGATCCTCATTAACAAAAGAACAACTGTTGTATACCATGAAAGCTGGAATAAGGGGGTGATCGGTATCGTGGCCTCGAGACTAACAGAAAAGTATTACCGACCAACAGTTGTATTGACCAAATCAAATGGCCTATTAACCGGATCTGCACGGTCCGTAGCAGGATTTGACCTATATGAAGCTTTATTGGGCTGCGAAGATCTGCTGGAACAATTTGGCGGGCATAAGTTTGCTGCGGGTCTGACCATAAAACCCGAGAATATTAATTTTTTTGCAGACCGCTTTGAAGAGATTGTAAAGGCAACCATTACAGAAGAGCTACTTTGCCCTGAAATAAGGATAGACAACGAGATCCAACTGTCGCAAATAGATGGAAAATTCCAACGCATCATTGCCCAAATGGCACCTTTTGGCCCACACAATCCAGCCCCCGTATTTGTAAGCAATGAGGTCACCTTTGTAGGAAGGCCTTTTGTGGTGGGCACAAAACATTTAAAATTAACTATAAAACAACAAAATTCCCCTATTTTTGATTGCATTGCATTTGGAATGGCAGAGGAATATGAACATCTGCTACAACCAAACCTGTCTTTTTCTGTTTGTTATACGATCGAAGAGAATGTGTGGAAAGCGCAAAAACGGTTGCAATTAAATATTAAAGGAATAAAACTAGATGGAGAATTTTGGAAATTGAAACCAAAGTCACCATGCTAAAAACCGGAACTACAAATGATATTAAGAGCTGAGCATCTCATTAAAAAATATAAACAACGCACTGTTGTTAACAACGTTTCGTTTAGTGTTGGCCAGGGTGAGATCGTCGGTTTGCTTGGACCAAACGGAGCCGGAAAAACAACGTCGTTCTATATGATCGTGGGATTGATCAAACCTAATGAAGGCACTATTTATTTGGATGAACACGACATCACCAAAGATCCAATGTACCGCAGGGCTCAAAAAGGGATCGGGTATCTGGCACAGGAAGCCTCGGTATTCAGAAAGCTCTCTGTGGAAGACAACATTATGGCTATTTTAGAAATGACGCCAATGCACAAGGAAGAACGTCATGAGAAACTGGAAGAACTGATCAGTGAGTTTAGCCTGCATAAGGTTCGAAAAAACAGGGGGGATCTGCTTTCAGGTGGAGAGCGAAGGCGGACAGAAATCGCCAGGGCACTGGCTGCAAGTCCGAATTTCATACTCCTGGATGAGCCCTTTGCCGGCGTCGACCCGATTGCTGTTGAGGAAATCCAAACGATTGTTGCAAAACTGAAACAAAAAAATATAGGCATATTGATTACCGATCATAATGTTCAGGAAACACTCTCCATTACCGACAGGGCCTATCTACTTTTTGAGGGGAAGATCCTGGAATCTGGCACGCCAGAGGTGCTTGCTGATAACGAGATGGTAAGAAGAGTATACCTGGGCTCAAACTTCATACTTCGCAAAAAAAACCTATAATCCGTATTTCAAAATCCAACACATGGCAATTGTAAATTCAATTTTTACCTGGTATATGAAAAAGCGCGTTCATCAGATCGAGCTTTTTATGAAATACCCGCATGATGTGCAGGAAGAGTGGTTTCATAAGCTGATATCCAGTGCTGAGCACACTGAATGGGGGTTGAAATACGACTATCAATCCATTCTTTCCCCAAAGCACTTCAAAGAACGGGTTCCCATACAAAATTACGATACCTTAAAGCCTTACATTGAGCGCATGCTTAAAGGAGAACAAAACATCCTTTGGCCTTCGGAAATTAAATGGTTTGCCAAATCCTCGGGTACCACAAGCGATAAAAGTAAGTTCATCCCCGTGTCCGAAGAATCTCTGCAGGAATGCCACTTTAAAGGAGGAAAGGACATGCTTTCTATCTTTTGTAATAACAGGCCAGATAACCAGATCCTTACAGGGAAAGGGCTGGTACTTGGCGGTAGTCATCAGATCAATCAGCTCAATGAAGATTCCTTTTATGGTGATCTCTCTGCTGTTTTGATCAAAAACCTTCCGGTCTGGGCGGAATATTACCGCACACCAAACATTTCCATTGCCCTTATGGATAACTATGAGGATAAAATGGAGAAGATGGCAGAAGCTACGATCAAAGAGAATGTGACCAATATTGCCGGAGTTCCGACCTGGACAATTGTACTGGCGAAAAAGGTACTGGAAATGACCGGCAAAAAACACTTGCTGGAAGTATGGCCGAATCTGGAGCTTTACATACATGGTGCGGTTAATTTTAAGCCCTACAGAGAGCAGTTTAAGGAGCTCATCCCCTGCAATGAGATGTATTATCTGGAAACATATAATGCATCGGAAGGATTTTTTGGCATACAGGATGAGGTAAACTCTGACGAGATGCTCTTGATGCTCGATTATGGCATCTACTATGAATTTTTGCCCCTGGAAAATATTGAAGATGAACATGCACATACCCTGTCGCTGGAGGAAGTTGAACTCAACAGGAACTATGCAATCATCATCTCTACCAATGGTGGCTTATGGCGTTATATGATTGGTGATACCGTTCAATTTACCAGTCTTTTTCCTTACCGGATTAAAATCACGGGGCGTACCAAACATTTCATCAACGCCTTTGGGGAAGAGGTGATCATAGATAACGCCGAACAGGCTATTTGTAAGGCATGTACAGAGACCAACGCCGTTTTTAAAGATTACACCGCCTGTCCGATTTATTTTAAAGGAGAAGAAGTAGGCGGGCATGAGTGGATTATTGAATTTGACCAGCAACCAAACGATTTTGAGAAGTTCGTAGACATCCTGGATCAGACCTTAAAAGAAGTGAATTCGGACTATGAAGCCAAACGTTTTAAAGATCTCGCCCTGCGCAGACCAAAGGTCCATAATGCGCCTTCCAATACATTCTACAACTGGTTAAAATCAAAAGGTAAGCTGGGCGGGCAGCATAAGGTACCCCGTCTGGCTAACGACAGAACATACGTAGACGAGATCTTATCTATTCTTTAACAGGCGGTTAGTTTTATTATTTTCATCAGGCTTATTGGAGTTGTACTTTTTTTTAGCTAAATTCCCTTTACATTTTAGTGTTTAATTTGTACTGTAAAATCTATCAAAGTTCAATAGCCAAATATAAATCTCTTATGAAAACGGTAAAACAGCTACTCAGCACCAAGCCGGTGCATGTTTTCTCGGTGACAGCAAAGTCATCCGTGTTAGATGCCCTGAAAGTAATGATGGAAAAGAACATTAGCGCCCTGCTTATTGTTGAAGGGCAGAGGTTGAAAGGAATTTTTACCGAGAGGGATTATGCCAGGAAAATTGTTCTACGAGGTAAATCTTCGGCTGAAACAGCTGTCGAAGAGGTAATGACCGCCGATCCAATCACCGTGTTTTCAACCGATAGTATAGATTTGTGCATGGGTATTATGACAGACAAACACATCCGGCATTTACCTGTAGTCGAGGACGATCAGCTACTTGGCATGGTATCTATCGGTGATGTGGTTAAATTCATTATTGAAGACCAAAAGGAAACCATCTCTCAACTGGAAAGTTATATCAGCAGTTAAAAAAAAACCAAACCAAATATAAATCGAAGAACAGCAAACTGAAAAAGGCAGTCCAAATTAAATTTATGGACTGCCTTTTTTTCCTATTCCTCCGTTTCTACCAGATTTTCACTCTTTTTTCGGGAGCAAGATACAGTGAATCTGTTGGCTTTACCTGAAATGCAGTATAGAATTCAGGGATGTTTCTTACCACGCCATTTACTCTGAATTTAGCCGGAGAGTGGGGATCAGTTCCTACCTGGTTCCTCAGGGCTTCTTCTGTCGATTTACTTAACCAGGCTTGTCCCCAACCAATAAATACACGTTGTTCTCCGGTAAAGCCATCCATAACCGGAGCAGGTTTGTTATTTAAGCTGGCTTTATAAGCTTTCAAGGCTATAGTTAAACCACCCAGATCACCAATATTTTCACCCAATGTAAAATCTCCGTTCACATTTAGATCAGGAAAAACCTTAAAAGCACTGTATTGCGCTACCAGGGCACTTGTTCTTTTTTTAAACTCTTCATTGTCTTTTTTTGTCCACCAGTTTCGCATGACGCCATCTCCATCAAAAGTGCTACCCTGATCATCGAAACCATGTCCAACTTCGTGGCCAATAACAGCACCTATACCGCCATAATTTACCGCATCATCTGCATTCATGTCAAAGAATGGAGGTTGTAAAATTGCCGCCGGAAAAACGATCTCGTTCATCGTCGGATTGTAATAAGCATTAACGGTCTGCGGTGTCATTCCCCACTCCATGCGGTCCACCGGTTTACCTAATTTATTTATGGTACGGTTGTATTCAAATTGTGCAGAACGAACATTGTTCCCATAAAGATCATTCTTTGCTACTTTTAGGGCACTGTAATCTCTCCATTTATCGGGATAACCAATTTTAGGTGTGAATTTGCTGATTTTCACAAGCGCCTCCTTTTTAGTTTCAGGGCTCATCCAATTCAACTCCTTGATACTGGATTCGTAGGCTTTTAATAAATTGCCTACCAATTTCAACATTCGTTCTTTAGCTTCGGCGGGGAAATGCTTTTCCACGTACAATTTGCCCACCATTTCCCCCAGATTGCTATTTACCACATCAACGGCTCTGCGCCATTGCGGCTTTTGTTCCTTAATGCCTTTTAGTGCTTTTCCGTAAAAATTAAAGTTTTCTTTATCCAGTGCAGTATTTAACGACGATGCAGCTCCGGTGATTACGCTCCATTTCAGATAGCTTTTCCAGGTATCAAGAGGTGTATTTTTCAAGATTGCGTTCAGCTCCTTCGTATAAGCAACCTGGGTCACCACCAGGCTGTCCTGGTTGCTGATCCCTGCTTCCTTTAGCAGTATGTTCCAGTCTAGATCCGGCAAGAGCATATGCAGGTCTTTCACTGCATACTTATTATACAGGCCTGCCATGTTCCTGGTCTCCTCCTTTTTCATTTGTTTGGAAGCCAGCAAAGTTTCCAGCGCCATGATCTGTGCAGCCTTAACTTTTGCGTCAGGAATACCTGCGATGTTAAGCATGTTCTCCATGTGCGATATATATTTCTCACGAATCTCTTTGGATTTGGCATCCGTTAACAAATAATAATCGCGATCCGGCAAGCCAAGTCCTCCCTGCCAGGTATG
>CBFGNP010000246.1:0-6542 GCA_965650095.1 uncultured Pedobacter sp.
ATCCTAAGCCTGGCAATGCGTTTAGCTGGCATTTCCCCTCCAATATTTTTGGTGCAGTAAAAGGATTATTTTTGGTAAGCCATGGCCCGTCCAGATCAGCCCAGTCGCATAAAGGTGCCAGAGCCATGCCCGCCTGCGTAGCGCATGAGGTTTCACTCATACAGCCGATCAGTACTTTCATGCCCATAGACCTGGCCTTAAGAATCATTTGGTGTCCCTCAAACATACCTGCGCTCTTCATCAGCTTGACATTGATCCCGTGATAGGCCCCTTTTAAACCATCCAGGTCACCCAGGCGTTGTACAGCCTCGTCAGCCAAGATAGGGATAGGGCTGCGGCCGGTAAGCCAGGCATTTCCTTCCAGGTCTGCCTTGTCCATGGGTTGTTCAATTAGCTGTACCCCCTGATCATGCAGCCAGTAGATCATTTCTATAGCCTGCTTTCGATCTGTCCAGCCTTGATTGGCATCTACGTATAGTGGTAAATCAGTCAGATGCCTTATGGTATTAATGAGCTCTTTATCGTTATCTCTGCCCAGTTTAATTTTTAAGACTTTAAAATTTCCTGCATCCGCAACCTTTTCTTTGATCACTTCCGGCCCGTCGATGCCAATGGTATAGGAGGTCACCGGCATTTTGGAAGGGTCGGCGCCATAAATCTCGTAACAGGGTTTGTTTAAAAGCTTTCCATTGATATCATTTAAGGCGATATCAATAGCTGCTTTAATAGCCGGCTGGCCCTTTTCGATATGGTTCAGATAGCTGACGATCTCCCCGAAATCAAAAGGGTGGAAAAATCGGCTCCAGTCAACTTTTTTTAAAAAGGCAATTGCAGTTTCTACACTTTCGCCCATATAGGGAACCATCGACGCTTCACCATAACCCTCAATACCTTCGTAGGTAAGCCTGATCAGGATGACCGGAGTGCTCGTTCTTGAAAACCGGGCAATGGCAAAAGGGTGTTTTAGTTCGAGGTTGTAGGGGGTATAGGCAATCTTCATAATAAAAAAGCGTTTGGGCGCATGGTCATGACAACTTCATAAAAAATAAAAAACAAATGCAAAGGAATGAAAAAAACTAACGCAAAAGCGAATGTAAAAATAATATACCTAATATTGTGCTCAGTATGAATAGCACAATATACCAGCCCTTTAAAAACTTTGATTTTAAGTACAAAAACTGCTTTTTGAGCGGGGATACATTTAAATCGCCGGTTGAAGAAATGAATATATTGCCTGCATGGCTGTTGAAAGTGGCGAACTTTAGTGGCGATGAGCAAATCAAATTGCTTGATGAAAGTGTGAGATCATACAATGCCTTAAAAGTACCCTGTAATTCGGAAGTGCTGACCCATTTTATTCAGCCCTTAGAAGATAAGATTGCAGCGGCTTTTGATAAAGGCTACCAGGGCATAGTTGCATTGGATGAAGCTGACCTTTTTAAATGGATCGGTAAATTCATGTACAGCCTTATTTATATAGAGATGAATGCGGCTGTTCGTTTACAACAGCTGAGTGCGGATGGTGTGAATATGTCGCAAGGCCTGATGCATAAGTTTGGTAACCTCCATACGATGATCCAGAGCATTTACCTTGATGTCGTGTTTGAAGACTTTATGCCCTGGTCTATAGTCGTGGTGCCCCTTGAAGAAAACAATACTTCCTTTAGCTTTAGGGACGAGATCAATACACTTACCTTCTCCTTAAAGCTGAAAGATTTCGGTATTATTGCCTGTTTGCAGGATAATGGGACGAACAAAAAATATCATGAGGACCTGCTCAGACAAATAGCAGGGAAACCTTTATCTGCACAGCAGTTTGAAGAGCTTTGCGCGCGTTTCTTTTATTCAGCATACTTGTTTAACCGGCTGCCGGAATACACCATTATGCCTGTAGAGGGTTCGATATATATTGACGCCATGCCGCTTAGGGGAACGATGAATAAATCTTTATTTGATCACTGGCAGCATAAGACCTACGCCCAGGTACTGCAGGACTTCTGGAAACCCTGGGGGCATACCTTGTTCGAGATCATTAAAGATCCCACCAAGCCCATCAGCTATTTTGATCCGGCATCATTGCCTGAAACCAGTTAAGCAAGCTTGACCAATAGTTGCCCCAGGAAATGAGGGATTACCCCTGGTACAATCAATACCGTAACAATCATTCCGGCTAGTGCACCAAAAAAATGCGCATCATGATTAATGTTATCCCGGGAATGTCTGGAGGCATACACACAGTACACGAGATATAGCGGACCAAAAATAATCGCCCAGATGGGAATAGGTATAGGGAATATCATCATTGATGAAAAAGGCTGAAATAAGATAAAGCTGAACAGTACCGCACTTATTGCACCGGATGCACCCAGACTGTTGTACCACATGTCGTTCTTGTGCTTAATCACAGAAGGGATATCACTCAGGATCAAACCCAGAAAATATACTGCTGCAAATTGCCATGAGCCAATCATTGCTTCCAGCTGAAAAGCAAAAAAATAAAAGGTCATCATGTTAAATAGGAGATGCATCCAGTCGGCATGAATCAAGCCACTGGTGATTAGCGTATATAATTTATACTTACGCGACACACTGTAAGGGTGCAGCATAAACCTGCCATACAGTGTGTGGTCACTAAATGCATAAATACTGGTTATAACCGTAAAAAGAAAGACAATTGAGGCAACCGGGGTATGAGTTAAATATTCCATGTATTTGATTTCCGCCTAATATAGTGTTTTTGAGGACAGCCCTATAGATCCGAAGTGGTATTTCAGGCCGACAGAGAAATAAGTGTAAATATCCGGGTTGCCGGTTTTAAATCTAATTGGCGAATCATCATAGCCATCCAGGCCTTCACCAAGGGTAATATTGGTTTGGTAATTAAAATTGAGGCCATACTTATAATAACCATACCGGTTCATGAAGTTAAAGGCAATACCCAGGTTTAACGGGACAAGCAGATCTTTAGAAGAGTCTTTACCAGGAAAAACATTCCCTGAGGCATCTAGGCTCTCTCTTACAACAAACCGCATCTTATTCATGACTACGCCCATACCTGCCCCCGCATAAAGGCCTTTTATTACATTGGCAAAACCACTGCGCTGATAGTTGATCAGCGAACCCAGATAAACCTTTCCATTCAGCGCAAAGGTTTTATACTGGTTGATGAATTGACGGGAATTTGGGTCTGTATAAACGTCGCCACCGTTGATCTCGCCCATCTGGCCTTCAAGGCCAAGACTTAAAAAAGGAGTAAAGTGGTAATCAAATGCTCCGTAAGCTCCAAGACCATAATCATGTTTCGCGACATCTGTATACGACTGCGTAACGCCGGCCCCGGCGCCGATGGTCGTTTTATAAAAATTGGTTTGCGCATCGGCATTGAACCAAAGTAAGAGTGTTGATAAAGAGGTTAAAATTGATTTCAAAGGTATCTTGTTTTAAGTATGTAGTCAAAACTATAATCTTTCTATAACTTTGGAGTTTTATAACTTATGCTAAAATATATAAATAAAAACAAATCCCTTCAAAACAGGTTCATAAAATATGTGCAGATCGATACACAGTCCGATCCACTGTCGCCAACTATTCCTTCAACAGCCAAACAAAAGAATTTAGCTGCAGTGCTGGTAACAGAGCTGCTTGAGCTGGGAATAGCAGATGCGCACGTGGATGAATATGGTTATGTCTATGCGACTATCGCTGCCAATTCAGCGAAAAAAATTCCTGTAGTATGTTTTTGCTCCCATATGGATACCTCTCCTGATTGCAGCGGATATCAGGTGAAACCTATTGTTCACGAAAATTATCGAGGACAGGATCTGGTATTGCCGGATGATCATGCTGTGGTACTAAGAATGAAGGAACACCCTGATCTGAAAGACCAGATTGGTAATGACATCATCACCGCAAGCGGGAGTACCTTGCTTGGAGCCGATAACAAAGCAGGTCTGGCAGAGATCATGGAAGCTGCGGCTTTTTTAATGGAGCACCCGGAATTTAAGCATGGTACGATTAAAATATTATTTACGCCTGATGAAGAAATAGGGCGTGGCGTTGATAAGGTAAACCTGGAGAAGCTGGGTGCCGACTTCGCTTACACCGTAGATGGGGAAACGCTTGGTTCGATTGAGGATGAAACTTTCTCTGCCGATGGTGCGGTATTGACGATTAAAGGAGTGAGCGCACATCCGGGTTTTGCCAAGGGCAAAATGGAAAGTGCGATTAAAATATTGTCTGATGTGATCAGCGCATTGCCTGCCGACTGCCTTTCGCCTGAATCAACCGAATTGAAAGAAGGATTTATTCATCCTGTAAGCATCAGCGGCAATGTAGAAGCCGCCGAAGCCCGCTTTATTCTTCGCGCATTTAATGATGATGAACTGGCTGCAAATGGGGAATTACTGGACGCAACGGTGCAAAATATTATTGAGGATTTTCCTAACTCATCCTTTGAGCTAAAGATCACGGAACAATACCGCAACATGAAGCAGGTTCTGGATCAATACCCTCAGGTTATTGAATATGGTATAGAAGCCATAAAACGTGCTGGTATTGTACCTAAGCAGCAAAGCATCAGAGGGGGTACCGATGGATCCCGGCTGTCCTTTATGGGACTGCCTTGTCCTAATATTTTTGCGGGAGAGCATGCTTTCCACGGCAAGCAGGAGTGGGCCTCGGTACAGGATATGGAAAAAGCTGTCGAAACGATTGTTAACATTGCTGCGATCTGGGAAGAACGCGCATAAATGAACGCTTTATTTAGCCAGGGTAAGCCTGGCTAAATATTGATCTGAATCGTCTTCAAATATAATTTCTGTAAGCCATCCTGTGTCCTTTGCTATTTCAGTTAAAGTCTTTTGATCAACATAGATCCACTTAAACCAGTTGCCTTTTACACTTTTGTATTCGTACCTGAAATTCACTTCCCCGAAATATCCGTTTTCGGGGAAAGGGACCTCCAGGTAGAGATAGGAAAGGTCGGAGCTGTCGAACACCAGCTGACCGTCTTTGTTGATTAATCCTTTGGCCTGTTTTAAAAAAGTTTTTAGTCCGGGAATGGATCCGGTCAGACCGATTCCATTCATCATGAAAAGCAGAGTGTCATATCTGTTGTCGCCCTCAGGAATCTTATAAGTCAGGATGTTTCCTTCGACTGCCTGCTTTAAACCACGTTGTTTCATGATGTCAACAGCGGCAGCAGAGATGTCCATTCCTGTGGTATTTAATCCTCTCTTTTGCAGTATCAGGGCATGGCTGCCTACGCCTGCACCCACATCCAATACCTTGCCCCGACAAAGATCGAGCGCTTTTAGCTCCAGTTCAGGCATGTCCCTTTCGTTCCTGAAGTAGATGTCTACCGGCATTTCCTCTGGTTCGTCGTAAGAATTGTGTACCCAAAGTGTTTCCGCCGGGGGATTTTTAAACTGATCTTTTAAGGCTTCTCCAAAAACGTCCATGGGGCAAAACTAGGAAAATTTTATCTTCGCGGTAGGCCCCGTTTTTGATAGCTCAAATTCCTGGTGGTATTCTGGGATGGCTACATTTTTAAATCCTGCATTCCGCACTTTGCTGGCAAAATTTTGCTGCACGTCATATTCGCCATGAACCAGGAACAATTGTTTAACTTTTGCCGGATCCTGTCCGGAAAGAAATTGTAAAAGGTCTTCATAATCGCCATGTGCGCTCATAGATTTAATGGATCTGATTTCAGCAATCACGTCATAATCCTGTCCGAAAAGCCAAACCCGTTTCTGTCCGGTCATTAAACGACCTGCCAGGGAACGCGGACTGGCATATCCCACCATTAGAAGGGTGTTTTTTTTGTCGCTGATATTGTTCTTAATGTGATGCCTTACTCTGCCGCCTTCAGCCATTCCTGATGATGATATAATCACACAGGGTTGCGGATCGTTGTTTAAAGCTTTAGATTCTTCTACACTTTCAATGAACCTCAGGCCCTTAAAGCCAAAAATATCATGGTCAACTTTCAGGACCTCCTTTACCCCATTGTTATAGACCTCGGGATGGCTCCTTAACACTTCCGTTGCCTTGAGCGAAAGCGGACTGTCTACATAATATGGGATGTGCGGAAGTTTACCTTTCAATTCCAGCGCATTCAACGCGTATAGTAATTCTTGCGTACGCCCGACGCTGAATGCAGGTATGATCACCTTGCCTTTTTTTTCTAAACAGGTATGTCTGATGACCTGACCCAGCATGTTTTCAATTGGGTCAAGGTCGACATGTAAAGAATCACCATAGGTAGATTCCATAATGATGTAATCTGCCTGCGGAAAGGATTGCGGACTTTTAAGCAAAAGATCGCCGTAACGTCCAACATCGCCGCTAAAAGTGAGCCTGATTATGTCATCTCCTTCCTGTAATTGCAAATGAACAGCTGCACTGCCCACAATATGCCCGGCATCTGTAAAGCAGACCGTTATATTAGGATCTATTTTATAATCCTGTTCATATGGAATGGTTTTGAACTGACGTAATGTTTGCTCCACATCCTTATCGGTATAAAGCGGCATTTCCTG
>CBFGNP010000247.1:0-6538 GCA_965650095.1 uncultured Pedobacter sp.
CAACGGGAACCTGAATTGGGCGCTAACATCTGCGGGAAGTGCTACCTGGACCAATCCGTTAGCTGTTGCCAACCAAAATTATACGGGAAATTCCAATAGTTTTCTTTCCAGCGCTTTGTTGAATTATGAAGTCATCAAAGGACTTTACATACGAAGTAGCCTGGGCTATACCAATATTAGTTTGAGAGAAAGCCTCTTGAACTCTATCACATCAGTAGCTCCATCACCTACAGCTACTGGAAGCAATACCAATCATAATAATGTGATCGAGACCTGGATCATTGAACCCCAGCTGAACTATCAGAAACAGATCGGAAGAGGAAAACTGGACGCACTTATTGGCAGTACTTTTCAAAGCGATTCACAGAAAGCAGTGATCATTAATGCAACCGGCTACACGAGTGATCTGTTACTGGAAAGCATTTCTGCGGCACCTGCAAGAAATGCAAGCTCCAATACAAGCCAGTATAAGTACAACGCCTTATTTGGAAGGATCAATTATGCCTGGGATGAACAATATTTTATTAACCTGACCGGCAGGAGAGATGGCTCAAGCCGATTCGGACCGGATAAACAGTTTGCCAATTTTGGTGCCATAGGCCTGGCTTGGATATTTACGGAAGCAAATTTTGTGAAGAAGAAGTTTTCATGGCTTTCTTTTGGTAAGCTTCGCGCCAGCTATGGAATTACCGGCAGCGATCAGATTCCCAATTACGGATACCTCGACACTTACTCGGCTGCACCGGCTTACCAGGGAGGAGCAGCCCTTTATCCGACAAGACTTGCAAATGCTGATTATTCATGGGAGAGCAACAAAAAACTGGAGCTTGCAGTAGATCTGGGACTCTTTAAGGACAATATATTTCTTTCTGCAGCCTGGTACCGCAATCGCTCTTCAAACCAGCTGGTAGGGTATTCGCTTCCCGACCTTGCCGGATTTTCAAGCGTCCAGTACAACCTGCCAGCCACTGTTCAGAATAGGGGTTTCGAGTTTGAATTGAATACCCTAAACATCCATACGCGAAATTTCAATTGGAAAACCAGTTTTAACATCACCATTCCGGAGAATAAGCTACTGGCTTATCCCAATATTGCAGCTTCCAGTTACGCCAATCTGTATACCGTTGGCGAATCGTTATACACCCCAAAAGGTTTGCACTATATCGGTGTGGATCCCAAAACAGGCATTTACACATTCAAAGATGTGAATAGCAATGGCAGTGATCTGGATCAGGCTGATCAGCAGGCAACTTCAAAGTCCCTTACCAGCCATGCATTTGGGGGATTACTCAACAGCTTTTCATTTAAGAATTTCCAGCTGGATGTTTTCTTCCAGTTTGCAGACAAAACGGTGCGCTTGCCTGATTTTAATATACCAGGAATGATGGGGAATCAACCGGTAGGCGTAATGGACCGCTGGAGAAATGAAGGTGATATAAAGTCAGTTCAGCAATTCTCTCAATCCTTTCTTCCCAATGGGGCTTCAATCAGATACAGTGGTTTAACAGGCGCTTCTGATCGCTTTGAAGATGCATCTTTTATCAGGCTGAAGAATGTTGCATTATCGTGGAAGGCTCCCGATACCTGGACAAACAAGTTAAGGATGAGTGGTTTGAGGTTTTACGTTCAGGCACAGAATGTTTTCACCATTACCGATTACATCAGGGACCCCGAAGTCCCCTCAGTACTTTCCTTACCATCCCTGCGCACCATTGCTGCAGGCATAACCTTGAGTTTATAGTTAATCCATACAAACTTTATCCATAACCATATGAAGCAGATAGTTTTAAAACAAATCGGCCTTGCGATGATCATGCTCAGCACTGCCTGTAAAGGCTTTGTAGAAATTGATGCGCCTAAAGATCAGATTCCCAGTGAGAAAATATACCTGAATGATGAGTTGGCGACCTCGGCGATAAGGGGGATTTATTCCCAGATGATGACCAGCATTTCCTTTGCCAGTGGAGGTGTAGGTAGTGTTACGGTGTTGGCAGGACGGTCGGCCGATGACTATACAGATTATACAACCGCTGGCGGACTACAGTTTTCTACGAACAACCTGTCTCCCACGAATTCCGAATTGCAGAACGGATTGTGGCAGTCCCCATATAAGATTATCTACTATGCCAATTCAGCCTTGGAAGGGCTGGAGGTATCAACCCATGTGACGGCAGCGGTAAAAACACAGCTTGCAGCAGAAGCGAAGTTTATACGTGCGTTTTGCTATTTCTACTTAACAAACCTGTTTGGAAATATACCACTGTTACTAACTACCGATTACCGGGTGAACGCTGCTGCCTCATCTACAGCAAAAGAAATCGTTTATCAGCAGATCATTAAAGACCTTACAGAAGCGAGCCAGGAACTTTCTGAATCCTACCCGACAACGGAACGGGTTCGTCCTAACAAATTTGC
Organism: uncultured Pedobacter sp.; assembly: GCA_965650095.1. Lineage (GTDB taxonomy): Bacteria > Bacteroidota > Bacteroidia > Sphingobacteriales > Sphingobacteriaceae > Pedobacter. The sequence continues at coordinate 2,416 of CBFGNP010000247.1, forward strand.
AGCAATGGCTTTACTGGCCCGTACTTATTTGTATAGAGAAGATTGGCTCAATGCTGAAAAATTTTCCACTGCAGTAATAGAACAGGATAAGGTCTATAAAATTCTGGACGACCTGAACCAGGTTTTTTTAAAGAACAGCTTTGAAGCGATCTTCCAAATGCCATCCGGGTCTAACAACATCAATACCAGAGAGGGACAGTTATTTATACTGAATACAGCTCCTGGGGCGGCGACCAATGTAATCTTGAATGAGCAGCTGGTAAATGATTTTGAAACCAGCGATCGGCGACTGGCCAGCTGGGTTGGTAAATTCAGTAATTCATCAGGTACCTGGCATTATCCCTTTAAGTATAAGGTGAAAACGAATACCACAGTTACCGAGTATTCAATGGTGCTCAGGCTTGCAGAGCAGTATCTGATCCGTGCAGAAGCAAGAGCAATGCTGGGTAAATATGAAGACGCAGGGGACGATTTGGATGTCATCAGAAAGCGGGCAGGTTTAGGTAAGCTCTCTTTCGATAAGGCGCCAGATCTGCTGATGGCAATTGAAAAAGAAAGAAGACACGAGTTCTTTGCAGAATGGGCGCATCGGTGGCTGGACCTAAAGCGCACAAAAAGGGCGGCCGCAGTTTTGGGTCCTGTAAAGACACCAAACTGGCAGGATACAGATGTGCTTTATCCAATACCTGCATCTGAAAGATCTAAGAACACAAACCTCGAACAGAATAAAGACTATTAACATAATTTTTTAAAATGAAAACAAAGACAATTGTAACACTAGCATTACTGATATGCGCAACGATCACGGGTTTTGGGCAACAAACGCCAGCGGTAAAACGGTTAAAAATAGGTGACCCGGTTCCCGGATATACGCTGTCAAAACTCCTGAACTATCCTGAGCAGACGCTCAAACTGAATGATTTCAAAGGAAAAATACTGATCCTTGACTACTGGAACACCGCCTGCGTGTCCTGTATAGAATCATGGCCCAAATTGCTCAAGCTTCAGGAGGAATACAAAGACAAGATCCAGATCGTTCTTGTAAATAGTTTACAGGATGAGAAAGTGATACTTCCTTTGCTAAAAAAGTGGGAAAAGAACTTCAGCCGCAAAATGACATTGCCGATCGCATATGGTGAAAAAATGGTAGATAGCCTATTCCCGCACGCTGCAGTCCCGCATGTAGCATGGATCGACCAGAATGTGGCCGTAAAATATATAACAAGTGGGAGCTATTTGAATGCAGAAACCATACAACACGTGCTGGATGGAAAGTCAATGCAGATTTATGAAAAAACCGATAGTTATATAGAAGATATAAACTATAGCAAACCGCTGTTTGTAGATGGCAACGGTGGAACAAGCGATAATATAATTTACAGTACGGTAATATCAAAATTTGTACCTGGAATTACGGGAACAGCTATGTATTACAGCAAGAAAGCCTACTCGGTTGGCGTGCTTACCAACGCCTCTCTGGTAAGGATGTTCAGGGAGTTATATGGAAAAGGTATCGATAAATTTGGTTCACAACAATTATTGCCTTATGCACGCGTAGTTTTAAAAACAGCAGATACGGCATCGATCGTTAGTTATTTAAATAAGATCTTTAGATATGAGAACCTATTTAATATCCAGGTTACTGTCCAGAAAGAAATTTCTAAAGAAAAAATCAAGAGAAAAATGATTACCGATCTCGAGTTATATTTTCAGGTAAAAACTGCCTGGACGAAACAGAAGACGCCTTGTTTAGTTGTTTCCCGATCATCATCTCCGATAACAACCTATAGAGACGGCGCGCGTGCACTGACCTATAGAGATTCGAAAATAACGGTTAATAAGGTCACTTTACAAGAATTGATTAATCAATTCCTATCAAATATTAGCTCTTGGTACGAATTTCCATATCCTGTAGTTGATGAGACAAACTATGGAGGGGAGCTGGGCAACATTTCCTTTGAAACGGATCTGGGCAATTATAGGTTAGTTGGGAGGGAATTGGAAAAACATGGGCTTAAATTTTCAATTGAAGAACGTGAAGTGGATGTTCTCGTCGTCACGGACGATAAGTAAGTATAAACCGCATCGGATCATTCCGGTGCGGTTGTTATTCATTCTTTTGGCAGCTTGATCGAATACCTGATGAGGTATTGATCAGATAGGGTAAAAATGTAATTGCCAATCACCTGGAACTGCCTTGTTTTTTGACTTTCATAGTTTCTTATATAAAAAGAATACAGGTAGCGCTGTTTAATCAAATCATAAACATCTATGGTCATTGAATTTTTAAACCTGACCTCCTGATCATTCTTCGCCTGTATTTTAGATTCAACAAACATTAGATTTCCATAGTTGGAACTGTTTGCATTAACCATTAAAGGTGGAGATGAAAAGGTAATGCGTTGATCAGATTCAATTTTCGAAACTTTGAATTTAGCAGTATCAACAGGATCTATAGTTTTTATTTTTTTGATCAGATTAAGATTGGTGTCCATCAGCAGAATCTCATTTCTGTAAAAATACAGGTAGCTGAGCAGGTTCAGCTGTTTATGGTATTGCAAGAGCCCATCTGTACAAAATATTCCGTCAACCTGCTTTTTTAGTAGTGTTCCATTTGTAATAGGCGGAAGGGTATAAGACACTTTTCTAAGGCTGTTGGTATGCGTTTTGAAACTCACAAACCTGCAGATCATGGTGTGATCATTGACTGGGATGTTTTGAGAAAAGTATGGAACACCTATAAGATCCCGCTTGCCCCTCCATTCACCGGTTCTTCCCTTAATAATGGTGCGGGTGTTTCCATCCATCAGGTAAAAGTTTGTTGAATCGACTGTGACTTTATAAGTGCCTTTTTTTAGGTCTTGTTTATGGATCTGCAGGTGAATACTTTGTGTGTCGGTTAGTGGAGTATTTACCCTAAGGAGATACTTAGACGCGGTCTTATTGCCCAGATATAGATGCACTCCGGTAAAACCAGCAAAATAAAACGAGTTGTAACGAATATCCATCACTTTAACCCCCTTTATCACACTTATCAAATTTCTTTCAAAATGATAAGTTTTAGCGTTTTGTTTAAAGTAGTAAATGCCAGCCAATACAGACATGATGACAACTGGAAAGAGAATCGCCATTAGTATGCGTTTATAGATTTTTTTCATAATGATCAATGGAGATAGCCCGCAATTACATTACTGTAACTGCGGGTATTCGATTAATTAACCGAATTGATTATTGTCTGTACAATGGTGTGGTACAGGATTCTGTTTCTGGATTGTAGATATACGCATTTCCGCCGATCTGAAGTGTACATTGTATAAGGCTTGGCGTAATCTCACAAGTTTGAAACGGCGATACCGCAGTAGGGGTTTCACAATCGCCATTCTCATTGAAAGGTGATCCCTGATCAATTGAGGAAGAATTCACTTTTGCACCTCCTGCAAATGCCCCGCCTACGGCTACTGTAGCCAGTATAGCGAGTGTTAAAAATTGTTTTTTCATTGTTTTTGTTTTTAGTTTAATGCCTACTCTGTTACAGGTTTTGGGCATCGCCTGATTCTATTGCAATAAAATATCTTATAGCTCTTCATAACTGAGGTTGTGGTAGTCAGACTTGGTTTCTATGATGACGCCTGTTAAAGCCAGCAGCACGAAGCAGCTGTTAAATACCAGGTGTTCGGTCCAGCCCATCTTTTCAAGTATTCCCCCACAGGAACAGGGTATACTTTCCGAAAAGCCGAGTATAATGACAATGTAGGCCGTAAACATGGTCATGAGACCAAAGGATGCATAAAGACCTGCCAACCGTGTAGTTTCAAACACCAGGACAATGGCGATCAGAATTTCCAGACCGGGTATGATCCAGGCAATAGGCACAGCATAATCGGTAAGTATTGGCGATTGTCCGATCTGTACTTTAAATTTTTGAAAGTCCATCAGCTTATTTGCCGCGGCATATAGCCAGAGCAGTATGAAGAGATAAGTAATGAGTTTAGCAATTTTCATAACCAGCCATTTTTTTGATTTCGTAATCAAATTTAGGATGCTTATCCTCTGCTAGCTATGCAGGTTTGCATACTCTTAACATGCAAATCTGAATAGCGATCACTTCAGTTTATTGATCTGG